>CAIXFB010000071.1 GCA_903918595.1 uncultured Actinomycetes bacterium | reverse complement strand
GCACGCATGGCCGTGGGGGCATCGCCAGCCTCAGCTACGACCTCAACGTTGAACGCACGAACAGTGCTCGCCAGACCAAGCAGGGTGAAAGGGTCGTCGTCTACTAACAGCACTCGTAGTAGTTGGGACACGGGAGTCACCATAAATGGAACTTTCCTTCAACATGGCAGAGATTCCCCGATGTGTGCAAATTATGGGGGTAGCACCACATAACGACGCCTCATCCGCTCTACATCGAAGGCTGGATCAATTGGACAGAGTCAGCACCACAACATGTTCCCCATCATCTGCCACCACGATCGGGATGCCCCAATCCTGCTGGTGAATGTGGCACGCAGCGTGAGCGTCCGGCCCAGATACGTCATCACACGATGCGCCTTTACCAGCAACATGCAGCACACCTTCAGTGATGCCCGCATTGATGACCACCGTGCGTTCCAGATCTGACCCGCTTCCGGCACCTTCAATGAGTAGCTCTGGAGGCGTTGAGCCGACAACTAGATGGGTGGATGGTCCGTACCGATCATCACGCTTCTCACCGGGCGGCGGCTCGAAAACAACTTCGATGCGTACCTCTCCAGGGGCAAGCCGCAAACCTGGGCGGATGGTGCGCATCGACTCACCGTGCACTTGTGATCCAGCAGCGATCGGTACTCGCGTGATGCGCCCAGCAGCGGACTCCACAACGAGAACAACCGACTCTCCAGGTAAGACCACAACATCACTGGGCTCTGCTAAATCACGAGCGATCGTGGAAACCTGCCCGGTTGCTGGATCAAATCGGCGCAGCGCCGCGTTGTAGGCATCTGCGATCAGTATTGAGCCATCTGGGAGCAGTGCAGCACCCAGTGGATGCTGCAGGAGCGCCGCAGCCGCAGAACCATCTACGTGACCAAAATCAAAGAGACCCTTGCCAATTCGTGAGCTGATTGACGTTGGCGTCATCAGGCGCAGCGCCGAAGTCTCAGCATCGATAACCCACACGTTTTCACCGTCAGCAATGAGTGCTGACGGCTGCGCAAACCAACTCTCCTCGAGTGATCCGTCGGTCATGCCCTCGTTGGTCGTACCAGCGTGCACCTGCACTTGACCACTCAACGGATCGAAGGCCCAGATGCGGTGATCACCTGCCATCGCGATGAGCACCCGCTCCCCTGACCACTCAACATCCCACGGGGTCGAAAGCCGCACTTCAGTAGCGGCACCTGCAATGGGATCGCCCTGCATCCACTGCTCACCGGTGCCGGCGATTGTGGTTACCTGAAGATCAGCGAGGCGAAGGCCACGCAGTGCGTGGTTGCCGGTGTCGGCGATGACAACGTCGTAACCGACAATTTTGGCGACGGCTTCGGGCAACCTGACATGACCGTAGGGCTCACTGAATTGCGCATCCTGGCCTTGACCGTCAACAAACCCGCGCACAGCAGAACCAATGCGCGCCATCGAGTCATTCGGAGAGCTGGGCAGCGCAATAACCAGTGAGTGACGTCCGGTATCACTGACCAGCAGCGCATCCTGAGAAATCATGGTCGCCTTGCCAGGCTGGACATACGAAGAAGTGGCACCTTCGAGTGGCACAAAAACGTCTGGACCGCGGCGAAGGGTGCCACTGGCCTCACCGATGGCAACGAGTGCCTCAATCTTCGCTTTGATCGCGTGCCCGTGGCCTTCACCGGAGAAAGTTGACGCGACGTTTCCTTCGGTATCAAGCAGTACCAACGTGGGCCAGGCTCGAACGCCGTATGCCTGCCAGGTGGACATATTCGGATCGTTAAGCACCGGATGGGTGATTCCGTGCCGTTGCATGGCCGCGGTCACAGAGTCCGGATTTTTCTCGTGCTCAAACTTTGGGGAGTGCACACCGATCACCGTGAGAACGTCTGCGAATTCCTCTTCAATGGGACGCAGTTCAGCGAGAACATGGTGACAGTTCACACAGCACAGGGTCCAGAAGTCGAGCAGCACGATCCGGCCGCGCAAGCTCTCAAGATCTAGCCGAAGGCCGCCGGTGCCAAGCCACGCATCGCCAACGAGTGCCGGTGCGCTCATGAGAGATCGCGTCGTGAACTGATCACGCCCGTGTTGAATCCGGCGAGATGCAAACCGCCATGGAATCGTGCGTGCTCAATCTTGATGCAGCGATTCATCACAACACTCATCCCAGCAGCCGTTGCTTGCTCGGCGATGGCTTCATCCTCAATACCCAACTGCAGCCACAGGGTCTTTGCGTGCGCGGCGCTCGCCTCTTGGAGAACTTCCGGCAGATCGGAAGGCTTGCGGAAAACGTCGACGATATCTGGGGATTCGGGTAGATCGGCCAGGCTTGCGTAGGCCTTGTGACCCAAGACTGTATCGGCCATCGGGTTCACGAAATACACCGTGAAATCACTGCTGGCCAAAAGGTACGTGCCGACAAAATAGCTCGCCCGCGCCGGGTTATCGGAGGCGCCAACAATCGCCACGTTCTTGGCTTGCTGCAGGATCTGCAATCGCTCCCGCGCGCCCGGTGCTTGCCACGTCATGACGCCGCTCCTGCCGCATTGAGTGCTTGGTCAATATCCCACCAGATGTCGTCGACATCCTCGAGGCCAACGCTGATCCGCACAAGATCCTCTGGCACGCCCGCGGCAAGGAGTTGCGCTGGGCTGAGTTGCTGGTGCGTGGTGCTGGCCGGGTGAATCACCAACGTGCGGGCATCACCGATATTTGCCAAGTGGCTGAGCAGTTGCACGTTGTTGATGAATCCTTCGGCGGCGGCATAACCGCCCTTGATCCCGAAGGAGAACACGGCGCCAGGGCCAAGAGGTGCGTATTTTTCGGCGCGCGCATGGTCCTTGTGCCCGGGCAGGCCGGCATAGGAAACCCATTCAATTCGGGGGTCAGCCTCGAGGCGCTCTGCGATGATCCGGGCGTTTGCCACGTGCTCTGTCATGCGTTGCGCGAGTGTCTCAACACCTTGGAGCAACAAGAAGGCGCTATGCGGGGAAAGCGCCGGGCCGATATCGCGAAGTTGCTCCACCCGAACCTTGGTCAAGAAGCCGTACTCGCCAAAGTTGTCCCACCACTTGATTCCGCCGTACGACTCCACCGGCTCAGTCATGGTGGGGAAACGGCCGTTACCCCAATCGAAGGTTCCGGCGTCGACGATGATTCCGCCAAGTGTGGTGCCGTGTCCGCCAAGAAATTTCGTGGCCGAGTGCAAAACGATGTCCGCGCCGTACTCGATCGGTCGGCACAGAAATGGCGTGACGGTTGTGGCGTCAACAACGAGGGGCACACCAGCTGCATGAGCAACGTTCGCTAAACCTTCGATGTCGGCAACCTGGGATGAGGGATTCGAGACGACCTCGGCAAAAACCGCTTTAGTGTTGTCCTTAATTGCAGCCGCAAAATCAGCTGGGTCATCACTTGATACGAACGTTGTGTCGACGCCGAAACGGCGCATTGTCACGTCGAGTTGAGTGACTGTTCCGCCGTACAGAGCCGACGAGGCAACGATGTGATCACCAGCACCGGCGAGGGCTGCGAAAGTGCAGAACTCAGCTGCCTGGCCGCTGCTTGTGGCAACCGCACCCAATCCACCTTCGAGCGAGGCGATGCGCTCCTCGAGCGCTGCGACTGTGGGGTTACCGATACGCGAGTAGATGTTCCCGTACTTCTGCAATGCGAAGAGTGTGGCAGCGTCGGCTGTGTCCTCGAAAACGAAGCTTGTGGTCTGGTAGATCGGTACCGCACGAGCACCCGTGGCAGCATCAGGCTTGCCGCCAGCGTGCAGGGATCGCGTGCGAAATCCCCATTCCCGATCCGTCATGACTTCTCCTCGTCCATAAAGTGGCTACTACCGAAGCTCATACTCAAACTCGTATTCATACCCAACGCAGCGTACGACGCTCGATCGTGGCCAAAATGTAGTCCGTGGTTTTACCGAGAATCGCTAGACAAATTATGGCCAACAGCAAAATATCGGTGCGCAACGTGTTTTGGCTGTCAATCAGCAGGAATCCGAGGCCTTTGGAACTTGCAATCAACTCGGCCGCCACAACAAAGAGCCAACTTTGAGCCAGTCCTAGGCGCAGTCCAGCGAAAATCGTTGGTGCCGCTGTGGGCAACAACACTCCGGTCACGAGCGAAACACCCGAAAGGCCGTAGGCCCGGCCCACTTCAATGAGCTTGCGATCGGCGTGCATGAAGCCGGAGGCAACAGTGGTGAAGACCGGGAAGAATGCGCCGATCGCAACCAGCGTTACCTTCGGACCCTCATAAATGCCCATCCACAGCACCAACAACGGAACCCAGGCAAGTGATGGAACAGCTCGAAAAGCCTGGATCGTTGGTGACAGGATCCGGCTTGCATTCCGCGAAAGCCCGACAATTGATCCGATCACGAGGCCAGCAGATGCACCGATCGCAAACCCGACCAAGACACGTTGCAAGCTGATCGCTACGTGGGACCAGAAGGTGCCGCGCTCAATCAGTTCGAGTAATGCCCCGAATACTGCTGATGGAGTGGGCAGCTGACTACTCGCGAATGCGCCGTTCGTGGCACCCCATTGCCAAAATCCCAGCAGCACCACGGGAACGACCATGCCGAGCAGGATCGCGCCGAGCCAACTCACCCGCACCCGAGGCGTGCTAGGTGCGGGGAGTTGATCGGATGGTCCTGCTATGACTACTCGTTGCTCTGGCGCTTGGGTGCTCATGACGTTGCGCGCTCAGCAAAGCTGGTGTCATACAGGGAATCGAGGGCAGCTTGGGCCTCTTCTTGCGAGCGCACCTGACCTTCAGCAACCAACACCGGAAGCACCGCCTCGAGCACGCCTTGCTGGGCTGCGCCAGGAACGATCGACACATCAACATTTGTGCGCTCGATGAGCACCTTCTCGGCGATTGATTGCTCAATGGAAGCTTCCGTAGCAAGCAGCGTGGCCGCCTCGAACGGATTTGCCTTGATCCACTCGCGAGCATCCTCATAGCAATTGAGCACCTGGTCCACGAGCTCTGGCGACTCTTTCAAGAAATTCTCGCGGGCGTTGAGCACGCCGTAAGAGTTGAAGTCGATGTTGCGATAGATGAGTTTCGCGCCGTCCTTGACTTCGGTCGTGGCCATGATCGGATCCAAACCGGCCCAAGCATCGACGTCACCACGACCAAGGGCTGCTTGACCGTCTGCATGCTGCAAGTTGATGATCTCTACATCGGTCTCACTCAGGCCCGCCTCATTAAGGGACCGGAGCAAAAAGAAGTAGGGATCAGTTCCCTTGGTGGCGGCGATCTTCTTGCCTTTGAGTTGGGTGACCTCGGTGATCGTGGAATCACTTGGCACCACAACTGCTGTCCACTCTGGTTGCGAGAAGACGCCGATGGTTTTGATCGCCGCTCCATTTGCGCGAGCTACGAAGGAGGCAACCCCTGCGGTCGATCCGATATCGATAACTTCCGCGTTGAGGTTCTCATTCGCCTTGTTACTGCCCGAGGAGAGCACCCATTCAACGGAGACGCCCTGATCGGTGAGTGCATCTTCGAGGCAACCTTGATCGCGCACCACGAGGCTCAACGGGTTCCAGTAGGCGTAGTCGATACCAAGACGGGTTGCTCCCGCTGCATCGTCGCCTTCGGTAGGTCCTTCGCCACTTGCGCAAGCGCTCAATACGAGCCCTAGCGCAAGTGCTCCAGCAAGTGTTCCCACTACGTTCTTGGTGTTGATGTTTCGCATTTTCTTGTCCTGTCTGTGTTGTTGTTGGATGAAGTGAAAGTTGTCTGACTCAGGTGTGGATTCCGAAGCGGCGCAGGAGTTCTCCCCGAAGTGGAGCGAGTGCAGGGTTGCTGCGATCACGTGGCCGGGCAATTCCTACGTCGATGACTTCTGAGATGCCCTCGCCCCTGTTACCAAGCACGATCACTCGATCAGCGAGGTAGAGCGCCTCATCTACGTCGTGTGTGACCAGCAGGACTGTCGTGCCGAGGCGCGATGCCACGTCAACGAGCAGATCCTGCATTTGCATTCGGGTGAGTGCATCAAGAGCGGCAAAGGGCTCATCGAGTAAGAGCACGCCCGGGTGGCCGATCAACGCTCGGGCAAGCGCCGTGCGCTGGGCCATGCCACCTGAAATTTGCTTGGGCAAATAATCTCCGAAGCCCGATAAACCTACGAGTTCAAGCCATTGGTCGATTTCCTGCGCGCCACTGCGATCACGGATGCCGAGCTTGACGTTGCCGGAGATCGACCGCCACGGGAGCAGTCGAGGTTCTTGGAAGACAACCGAACATCGGGCATCAATCCCCGTGACTTCGTGGCCATCAACCGTGACCACTCCTGAAGTGGGGCGCTCAAGTCCAGCCACGAGACGCAGGAGGGTTGATTTGCCGCAACCGCTCGGGCCGAGGATTGCCACAATCTCACCTGGTGGGATGGCGAGGTTGATATCTTCAAGAACGTCTACGCGACCACCCGGGGTGGACTTGGACGTGAACGATTTGGTGACTGACTTCAAAAGCACCGGGGCTGGTGCTAACTCTGCTACGTCAGTGCGTGCAGGAGACGAGATTGACATGGTGGCCTTTGCTTGGAGAACGGGGCGGATTGAGCAATCCGCGCAGACTGGTGGTGCAGTGAACGGGTTGGTCAGCGCATACAGAGTGCGCTGGCAGTCCGAACAAAGTCCGTTACCAAGCAGGAGGTGAAGCTATTGACTAGGTGTGCGTGCGGTGAACCCATGACTTACTCCTCGACATCGGTTCTGGCGTTAGCACCTGCGATGAGGTTGCTGCGACGTCAAAGAGCCAGATCTCTCAGTCGCTCTGGATGTTGGGGAGAAATTAACAGTGGCGGGTAGTTGGTGCAAATCCGGTTGATCCACTTGCGAATTACTCGCAGTAAGGACCAACCCGAAAAATTGCTCTTTCCCACTTGCACACTTTTTAGTTGAACGCTAAACTACTTTCATATCGAGTTCCTAAGCTAAAGGAGAACGTCATGCCCGCCGTGACCGCCGACACCCTGACCCTGCCCCGACTGACCGTGCCCGTTGAGGCACGTCCTCGCAAGGTGAAGACCATCACCACAGCACCGCAGGGCCATGAAGGTGAAGGTTTCCCGGTGCGCCGCGCATTCACAGGCATTCCCCCGGAAGATCTCGATCCCTTCATCCACATGGATCAAATGGGTGAAGTGGAATACGCACCTGGCGAGCCAAAAGGCACCCCATGGCACCCGCATCGCGGATTCGAGACCTTCACCTACCTGATCGATGGCCAATTCCTGCATCAGGATTCACATGGTGGAGGAGGCGTCATCCTTGAAGGTGGCACCCAATACATGACCGCGGGTGACGGCATTCTGCATATCGAAACGCCACCGGAGAAGCTCGTCGAATCAGGTGGGCTCTTCCATGGAGTGCAACTGTGGATCAACCTGCCCAAAGCCAAGAAGCGCATCGCTCCCCAGTACCAGGATCTGCAGGGCCGTGATTGCTCCATGGTCACCAGCGCCGATGGTGGCGCACTCGTCCGCGTGCTCGCCGGCGAGATCAATGGTTTCAGCGGGCCAGGCATCTCACATACCCCCCTCGCCATCACCCATGTGACCCTTGCTCCTGGGGCTCGAGTTGAAATTCCTTGGCGTAAAGACTTCAACGCGCTCGCCTATGTACTTTCGGGCACCGGCACAGTTGGAGTGCAAGGTCAGCCGATCAAGACAGGTCAGATGGCGGTATTGGTCGATGGCGACACCATCGTCCTGCAGGCCTCCGAATCACAAGAGTCCCGATCCCCCGCCCTCGACGTGTTCTTGATCGGTGGTCTCCCGCTGCGCGAGCCGGTTTTTCAGTACGGCCCGTTCGTCATGAGCACTAAGGCTGAAGTGATGGAAGCCTTCGAGGATTACCAAAAGGGCAAGTTCGGTCAAATCCCGATCGACGCGATCCAGCCGCACCGACCAAATTCGAACTGACATCGCGCGAGTAGTTCGCACGCCCAGCGCCATCTCGTCGAGGTGGGTAGATTCAGGGTGTGAGCGATCAAGTGCGTCAGGACCCGCTCACCCCCCACCCAGAGCGGCTCTCACGACGAAACCCGAACTACGAGCGCATCATCGCCGCGCACAGCGCAGCCATCGCGTTGGGTCAAGCCGGCTATATCGATCCCGTTACCGGTCTTTTCGCCATCACCGCAGAAACACATGTGAAGCGGGGCACCTGCTGCAATCGTGGTTGCCGGCACTGTCCCTTTCTTGGCGCTGACGTTCACGCTGGTGAGGAGGCCTAGGAGCGTCGACCGCCTGTGGTTTACCTTGGGGAGATGAAGTTCCGCTCCGCTGCCGTAGCCACCTTGAGCCTGATCCTCGTGACCATGGCGCTGCCGGCAGTTGCCGCGCCCGATACACCGGTGGCAAAAGGCTCTTGGTCAATGGTGCCGCAATCAAAGGATGCAAACGGCGACGGCTTCATTGACGGCGATGGCGGAGTGCCCCGCACCGGTGCATTGAGTTCGCAGCCGTCACCGAATTTTGTTGGCGCCGGAAACTTCGTGGCCCAACCGAATGAGCGCCTTATTGATGGGACACTTTCCTGGTACCTAGACCCCCAGGGTTACCCGGTTCAACTCAATGCCTGCGAATCACAGGGCACCGAGTATGCGTGGCGGGTAAAGCGCGATGGGCTTGTGGTCTCGACCACAAATAGTCGACCGCTCACGGAGAAAACGTGTCGCACCAAAGTTGTGCTGCCTGAAGGCGCGCACGAGTTCACACTGATTGTTCGATCCGGTAATGCCAAAGCTCAATCATCCATCGCGGCCAACGTCAACAATCTGCTCATGGTGGTCATGGGAGACTCGTACGCTTCGGGTGAGGGAAACCCACGCAACATCAAAGCCTGGAACAACATCATCACAGCATTTACACCCTACTGGGATCAGGACCGGTGCAACCGAAGTGCGCGAGGTGGACCAGCGCAAGCGGCACTGGCGTTAGAACAATCATCGCCACGAACTTCGGTGACTCTCGTTTATGTTGCGTGCAGTGGCGCTACCGTAGATCGAGGAATTCTCGGAGCCCAATCGGCAGAGGGAGTTACCGCGAGTCAGATCGAGCAGGTTCGCTCGCTCATCGGAACGCGTGGGATTGACATTCTCACTCTTTCCATCGGTGGCAATGACATTGGTTTCAGTTCGGTCATCACCACATGCGCAATTGCCGTCAACTGCCCCACCGTCAAGGCTCCATTTCCTCCACTCTCAGCCTTCCCGAACATACAAGCCGGTTTACAGACGAAGATCGCTGAATTACCCGCCGCTTATGCGCGGATCGCCCCCTGCTTTGGCGGACCGTGCACTTTGGTCAACGGGGCATCCAGTCCAGGACTGCGCATGAGCGCTGGGGCAAGTGTGCTGCCGACGCCGTATCCCGACATCACGCGGGCTGCAGATGGAGCCGCTTGCACTTACCTATCCCTCAACCAAGCCGATTTCAAGTGGGCACGAGACACAATTTTGACTCCCACCGCTCCCAACCCGTACCAATACCAGTCCACACGCGGCCAAAGTTTGGCGTTGCCAACTGGCAGTGGGACGTTGAACGGAGCAATTTTTGGGACTGCTGGTGCGTTGGGTTGGAATCCCATCGCCGGGATCTGGGGCGCCTCAGGTGACTCGAAGGCAGGCCACGGGGTCTGCGCCGGAGAGAAATCGTGGGTATTTGGTTTCGCGGGTTTCTCTGGCTTCAACAGCGGAAGCTTCCATCCAAATGTGCGCGGCCAGGAAGTCATCGGTCGTGAAATCGCGAAGGCACTCGGAGTGAAGTAGCCTTCATCAAATGCGAATGGGACTTCTTGCTTACGGGGCTATCGGACACGAGCACAATCTGGCTATCGCAGCAACGGATGGGCTGGTCCTCACCGCGGTCTGTGACACCAACCCTGACTGAATCGCCGCAGCACTCGAGTTGGCACCCGATGCCGCGACTTTCACCGATGCCACAGAGATGCTTGATTCCGGGCTCCTCGACGCTGTAGTGATCTCCACTCCCCCCAATTCCCACTACGACTGGGCCAAAGCCGCTCTCACACGCGGAATCAACGTGGTGCTGGAAAAGCCGATGGCACTGAACGTGGAGCAATGCGATGAACTCATCGCACTTGCCAACGAGCGCGGACTCACCCTGGTCGTGTATCAAAACCGCCGATTCGATCCAGATTTCGTCACGATTCGACGCTTGATCAACGAAGGCGCGATTGGCGAGGTTTTCCATTACGACAGCTTTGTCGGCGGCTATTCCCGACCGTGCGATTACTGGCACTCTGACGCTGAAGTTTCAGGCGGTGCAATTTTTGATTGGGGCTCGCACTACCTCGATCAAATTCTCAATGTGTTTGATCAGCCGATTGAGTATGTGACGGGCGTCAACCACAAGCGGCACTGGCGCCATGTGACCAATGCCGATCATGCAACGGTGACCCTCACATTCACCGATGGCACGCAAGCCGTCTTCACCCACTCAGATCTATCCGCTGCCCGCAAACCGAAGTTTCATGTGTTCGG
>CAIXFB010000070.1 GCA_903918595.1 uncultured Actinomycetes bacterium | reverse complement strand
GTCAGCGCCGCGCAACACGGCATTTCTGAAACTGGCACCGTTTAGGCGCGCTCCCTGCAGGTCAGCTCCGTGCAGTTTCGCCCGTCTGAAGTTTGCTTCCCGTAGGTCACCATTGTGTTCAAATTTCCACTTGTGGACCACATCGCTGCAGTTCGCCTCGGGTCCCGGCTGGCAGGTGACCTCTCCGGCTCCGATCGACGTGTCGTCGTCTGCCGCCGCCGACGGCGCCACGAGCACCCCGGCCGCCAAGATCCCCACCATCGCCAATGACCGCCACATACTGCGCACAATAGTGCCGGAATCCTGCACTGAACCTGTCTCGTCACAAAGCAACGGGCAGGAATCCCACCAGCGCACATAAGGTCTCTGGCCGAGGAATGCCCACGGTGCCTTTCAGGGCGGCTCGTGTTGTTCACGCTTGATCGACGTCACGATCAGTGAGCACCTAAACACTCAAACCGACCCCATGAGTAACCTTGCCGAGGGCACTGGCAATTTCAAACCAAATTTCGGTCCAAAAAACAGACCAGTCCCTGGGTCGCTAGCTCAATGGTAGAGCTGCGGACTTTTAATCCGTAGGTTCGGGGTTCGAGCCCCCGGCGACCCACTCGCGTGATGTGTAGTTCCGCGTGATGTGTTGTTTCTCAACGCAGGGGAAATAGAACCAGCGATAATCAGCCCATGGCTAATAACCCCCTGGGTGTACACGCACTTGTCTGGACTGGCGGCTGGACTCCTGCCGATGCCGAGTTAGCAATTTCCTCGAGCAAGCAGGCCGGCTTTGACCTCATCGAGATTCCTGCGCTGGATCCGGCAACGGTTGATGTGGTCGACACAAAGGCCCGGTTGGCGGCCCATGGCATGAAGTCGAGTTTCACACTGGGCCTGGCTGTCGATTCGGATATCAACTCTGAAGATCTGGCGATGGTGGATCGCGGACGCAAGACCTTGATGGATGCGCTGGAAGTGGCGCGCGGAACTGGGGCAACATATCTGGGTGGGGTTATTTTTGGTGCGATCACCAAGTATCCGGCACCGACTACGGAGAAGGCGCGTCGCAATAGTGCAATGGTGATCAAGGAACTCGCGCAAGAAGCGGCCAAGGACAACATCAGTATCGGACTTGAGTTCGTTAATCGCTATGAGAGCAACTTGCTCAACACGGTCTCACAGACGCTCGAATACATGGACATCGTCGACGAACCTAATGTGGTTGTTCATGCCGACGTTTACCACATGAATATTGAGGAGAACGGTTTTCGGAACCCGTTGCTGCTCTGCGGAGATCGATTGGGATACGTGCATATTGGTGAATCGCACCGTGGCTACCTCGGCACCGGGACTATCAATTTTGATGAGGTATTCGGCGCATTGGTCGATATGAACTATCAGGGCCCCATCACCTTTGAATCGTTCTCATCTGCAGTTGTGGACCGGCACCTCTCGACGGCACTGGCGGTTTGGCGGAACCTGTGGTCCGACGGCATGGATCTTGCTGTCTCGGCTCGCAGTTATATAGAGGCGGGGCTTAAGGACGCTGAAGAAACGCGCGGTAGCCGTTAGTCCCGTGACTGCGGAGTGGAGATGGAAGAACTTCACTCGTTGATCTGGCCCCCGCACTCGGTATAGGTTTTCCGATTTGCTTGGACAGCTATGAAGATTCCATCGAATGTTGAGAGCATCAGCTCCAACGACTGGTCTCTAGCGCGTACGGAGATGGCTTCACGCTGAGGTTGGTCTGAGGAGCAATGGCCTGAAGCACCCCAAAGCTAAACGCGAATGCCATCGGCGAGTTGTTCACCGATGATCCAGCCGAGCCCACAGGCACTCAATAGCCCGTTACCCGACGAGTAACCACGGCTATCGGCTCCCGAGATGCCCACAGCCGTTCCTCCACCTGCGTAGAGCCCCGGGATCACACCACCCGAGGAGCGAATGACCCGCCCTGAAAGATCGACATCGAGTCCGCCCTGAGTGGTGAGGATCCCGCTGGTAATCCGTGCGGCGTACAACGGGAAGGTCAGCTTGCGTTCGGAACCGCTGACAATGTCACGGCAGATGAAATCGTCGATGGTCTGAGTCAACGTAGCTTCATTGATTCCGAGTGCGCTGCACACCTCGCTGACTGAATCGAAACGGCCGAAAGCTCCGGCGCGTTCGGATTCACGCATGAGTTCAGAGTGAAGCACTTCCTCGTGCACATCAGATGGCCACAGAATGAATGCGCGACGCTCTGGGAGGGCCCTGACGTACACCCCGAGTGAGGAGTAGCCGTGCGCGTGCTCGTCGACGAATCGCTCACCTTCAGCAGTCACTAGGAGTGCGCCCCGGAAAGGCAGTGATGGATTAAGTCGAGTGCCGTGCCCGGGGACGATCAGGCCGTGGCCGAGAAATGAACCCATGTGACGGGTTGAGGCGCCGAGTTCGATCGCCCAGGCCAGCGCATCGCCCGTTGAGGTGCTCACGCCAGAGAAATAGTCGTCGACGACCTCTGGGATGTATTCAGCAAGGAGCTCGGCGTTCGCCGCGAATCCATCGGTGGCGAGCACCACGGCATCAGCACGAACATCAGCCTCGCCAGTGGTCTCGAGTACCCGAACACCAACAACGCGGCCATCCTCAGCGAGCAGACCAACACCTGGAGTTCGGTCAACAAACGCGATGTTGGGGGTTTGCGTAATCGCGTCACGCAAACGTCGAACAAAGAACTGGCCACCTTGTCGTCCAATATCGGTATGGAGTCGGGGAACACTTTGACCTCCGCGTGGCATGTCCACGCCGAGTTCGATGGGGTAGTCCAATGCGTCGGCAAGCCACTCCGTATAGACCGGGGCTACAGCACACAGTGCCTCAACAAGATTCCGTGTTGACTCGTCGCGACTGACCTTGATGATGTCGTCTGCGTGGCGCTGAGGTGAGTCCTCGATACCGGCGGCGGCTTGGAAACGGGTTCCTCCGGCAGCCAGACTCCCACTGGATACCTGAGTGTTGCACCATTCCTCGGTGCTCTTCTCGAAGATGACAATGGAGAGGTCTGGGTTTTGTGCTGCGCGCAGTGCTGCGAACATTCCGCAGGCACCGCCACCCATGATGGCTACGTCGATGTCACTCATGAGTTTGCTCTAGGTCCTCGCTGAGTCGGGGCGATCTCGGTAGAAGTCGCGCGTTGCGAAGATGGCTTCAGCAGGTGGCTGCGCAAAGTAGAAACCGTTCCGGCTCGGACGCAAGCCCACTCGCTGATGAGATGCTGCGCGCACCTCGGCAAGCTGAACCAGAGCGCCGAGTGAATCAATCACAGGGACCTCGTCGACTCGTGTGATGCCCTGATCAGCAAGGAAGACGTTCAACGGACCTTCGCCGGGCACGATCACGTTTGCACCAGCCGCGATTGCGGTGCGCGCTGCTTGTTCGAATGCACCGATGAGTCCGGCCGGCTCCGCGTACGCCGCCATGATGTCGTGAAAAGCTGCGTCGACTTGAACTATGGGTCCGACCAGATCACTGAAGCCGTAATTGCGCATATTTCGCTTTATTTGATCGCTCAGTTGCGGAATGAAGTGGGTGATGCCCACGCAGTTACCGAACTGAGAGGCGTACCCCACAGATGCGTTGCCGAAAGCAACAACAGGAATATCGACGATGCTCCGTGCCTCTTCAAAACCGGTGTCAGGAATCGTGCCGATCACGAATGCGTCGTATCCCTCACGTTCTGCCTGCTGGGCCGCTTGCACAAATTGCTCGCGGTGCAAACCGGAGAGGTAGCTAAAACCGATGTGCACACCCGGGTAATCGGAGGGGTAAGTGCCGGGCGCCATTCCGTGGAAATCGATGACTGTTCCGGGCGAAGCTACTCGGGTCATGTGACGAGCGAGGGCATCGCGATAGTGCGGAACGTCTTCGAGAACAGTGAAGCTCTGATGCCAGATGCGCATGTCAGGCTCCCACTGCCGCGTTTGCGCCGGCGATTCGGCCAAACACTGCTCCGCGAAGTACCGAAGTGGAGCCGGTGTAGTTCGAGTAGTACATGCCGGTGATTTCTCCGGCTGCGTACAACCCGGGAATCTCGCGTCCGGAGCGGTTCACAACGTGGGCCTCGGCATCGATGCGTAGTCCACCGAACGTGAAAACGTTCGCTGCGATGATTGGGTAGGCGACAAAGGGACCTTCACTGATCGAACGTGACCAGTTGGACTTGTTCACGGTGAGACCGGTTGTGGCCAAGCCATCAGGTGCAGTGTGGTCGAACTCACCGGCCGGGCAAGCTGCGTTATATGCATTCACGGTCTCAGTGAGAGCTGACACGGGAATTTCCAAACGATTGGCCAATTCATCGATCGAGGCCGCGGTGATCGGCGGCTGGTCGGTGCGAATACCCGTCATAACGTTGGGCAGGGTGAATCCGCGCTGATCCATGATCATGTACGCCACGCCAGCGGGCTGGGCTTGTATGCGACGGGTCACCCGCTCATACCAAGCATCGACCGGACCGGCGGCCTCATCGACAAAGCGCTCACCGTCC
>CAIXFB010000069.1 GCA_903918595.1 uncultured Actinomycetes bacterium | reverse complement strand
TTTGGCGCTTTTGGCTTCGCTGCCCTCGTCGGACTGCTCATCATCACCGTGATGATCAACGTCGACCGCTGATCGATCCTGCATGCACCTGCGCATCGGGGTAATGGGCGGCACTTTTGACCCGATCCATCATGGCCACCTCGTTGCAGCCTCTGAAGTTGCCCACCGATTCTCACTTGACTCAATCATTTTCACTCCCGCAGGCGAGCCCTGGCACAAAGCCGAGCACACCCCAGCCGGGGGAGAAGAGCGCTACCTCATGGCTGTGGCAGCCACCGCAAACGATCCGCGATTCGAGGTGAGTCGAGTCGATATCGAACGGCCAGGTCCCACCTACACCGTCGACACCATCGCCGATCTCCAGAAAGCATTCGCATCAACCCAACCCCATGACACTGCCGAATGGTTTTTCATCACTGGTGCCGATGCTCTGGCCGGGGTGAATGGTTGGCGGGATCCGCAGCATCTGCTGGAGAGTGTGCACCTGATTGGTGTCACTCGGCCAGGGCATGTACTCATTGACCCGGGCCTTCCCGAAGGTGCGTTTAGTCTGGTGGAGATACCGGCGCTGGCAATTTCCAGTACCGACATCAGATCGAGGGTGGCAACTGGTGCTCCGATCAGCTACTTAGTGCCGGATGCTGTTGAACACTTGATCGCTAAATTCGAGCTCTATCAACCCACCAGCGGAAAGCAGGCTCATGCCGGCATCGGATGAAGCAGTAGCGCTAGCCATCGCAGCAGCAGAGGCAGCAGCAGACAAGCTCGCCACAGACATCGTTGCAATTGATGTCAGTGGGCAGCTAGTCATCACGGATGTTTTTGTGATGTGCAGTGCAGCTAACGAACGTCAAGTTAATGCTGTGGTTGACGCTGTAGAAGATCGTCTCCGCGAAATGGGCTCGAAGCCGCTTCGTCGCGAAGGTCAGCCTGAAAACAAATGGGTGTTGATCGACTTTGGTGATGTGGTGGTCCATGTGCAACTAGCCGAGGAGCGCATTCACTATGCCATCGAGCGGCTATGGAAAGACTGCCCGATGATCGCCCTGCCTGAAGAGGTTCGGATCCACGAGTCATGAGTTCAAGGGCTTCGTCAAGTTCCCGCAGTATTGTTTTGTGGCGTCATGGTCGCACTGAATGGAACGCGCAACAACGCTTTCAAGGCCAAACAGATATTCCTCTGGACGAGGTAGGTCTTGAGCAGGCGGTACGGGCAGCAGAACAGCTTGCACTTCTGCACCCGGACCTCATCATCTCCTCAGATCTGTTGCGGGCTCGCGTCACCGCTGAGCAATTAGCGATCAGGGCGGGCCTTCCGGTGACCGAGGATGCAGACCTTCGCGAAACTTTCGCGGGGGAGTGGGAGGGGCTTGATCGCCCGACCCTGCTCGAGCGGCACTCTGATGAGTTGGCCCGCTGGTCAGCCATGTCTGATGTGCGCCCCGGCGGCGGTGAGACCCGCATCGAGGTTGCCGATCGCATGGTTCGGGCCATTGGAGTGGCGCTTGCCGATGTGCGCCCCGGTGGCACCTTGGTGGTGGTGACCCACGGCGGTGCGGCCCGAGCGGCGATTGGCGCGCTCTTGGAATTGCCCACAGATTCCTGGGCGTGCCTCGGGGTGCTGAGCAACTGCGCATGGTCCGTGCTGACCGAAAACGCCACCGATTACGGCCCCGCATGGCGTCTTCAGGAGTACAACGCTGGCTCGCTGCCGGCGCCCGCCTTGGCAGATGACCGCTGATCAGTAACCCGTGAGGTGAGCGATATGCTTCCCTCTCCCGCGCGTTAAGCGCATCGGGGCTGTGGCGCAGCTGGTAGCGCACCTGCATGGCATGCAGGGGGTCAGGGGTTCGAGTCCCCTCAGCTCCACTTTTTCGCACTGTCCTTGGCATTACTGGTCACCGATCAACCGTCGTGACTGGCCGGCACACCGAAAAAAGTTTCAGCCACGCGAGCGCCACTACCCCCTCATGTGTCAACGACCTGTCACAGTAGGGCTGTGCTTCCCCGCCGCGGTTTTGCCATGCCTTCACTCGTATTGACCCTTGCGCTAGCCCTTATTGGCGGTCTGTCTCTCAACGCTCAGGCAGTGACCAATTCGAATTGGGTACCCACTAACTGGACGGGAGTTGTGGGCGGCGCTCCGGTTCCAGGCGATGGATTGCCACTGGCGCCGATGCCAGCCCCCTTATTGCCGTTGCCGCCAGAGGTGAACCCGGTCATCATCTACGAGCCTCAGACGACGTGCGATCCGTCGCTGAAACCTGGAACCCTTCGCATCGAGCGAATCATCAGGTCCACCTACGGTGGCGGTCAGACCATCTGGATTCCGCGTAACTGCAATGTGGGTGGAACGAGTGAACATAAGGAGGGTCGCGCGGTTGACTGGATGGTCTCGGTACGGGACAAGCAACAGCGCGCCAACGCTGAAGCGTTCCTGAATTGGCTTCTGGGGCCTGATCAAAATGGTCGGCCGTACGGGCATGCATTACAGCTGGGCGTGATGTATATCGGATGGCACGATCGCATCTGGCGCGGATTTGGAATCGAACGTGGCTGGCAGGAATTGAAAGGGTGCTTCTCAAAGAATGATGCGAAGTACGACAACTACTGCCACCGAAACCATATCCACATTTCCCTCACCCGATTGGGTGCAACGGGGCTTGATCCCACGGGTGTGCCGATCCAGAGCGATCCCTTGGCCCCACCACCGCCAGAGGCTCCCTTGGATGAGCCAGCCATGACCGAGAAACCTCCCGCCATTGCGCAACCTGGACCTGATGAAGATCTTTTTATGGCTATTGGCGCCGAGACGGGATATCAGACTCTACGCGGAGCTTCACTACGCCCTCGTGAGATACGCACAGTCTTGCTCGAATCAATTCCGGAGAATGCGACATCTGCTCTGGTGAGCGTGACCACTCGGGGGGCGAATTCGCAAGCTCGCCTGCGGGTCGGTCTCATGTCATCGCGGGCGGCAAGGGTTTCCCTTCGTGTACCGAAGTCCAAAGCAAACACATCGGTGGTCTCTGTTCCTGTTTCCTCGGGAACGGTACAAATGAGCGCACGGAAATCGTCGATGCAGGTGCGAATTGATGTTTTGGGATATTCGCTAGACAACAGCATCTATCCGGCTATCGGGTCTATCCCCGTCACATTGCACAAAGGTCGTGTCACACCAGGAGAAGTAATCACCGTCAAGGTGCGAGGTGTCGGATCGGTACCCAAGAAGAAGAAGAACGTGACGGCGGTGATCTTGCGGGTCACGACAGTAGGCCGCGGTCAAGAGGGCAGATTTGCTGCCTACCCGGTGGGGGGTGCTGATCTGGGCACCCGTTCAGCCCCAATTCCATCTTCGGGCCGTGACACCAGCGTCGTGATCGCTGATATCGGCCGAGAGGGGCTAGTTGCCCTCGCCTCATCTGTCCCCGGGAAAGTGATCGTCGAGGTCGTCGGGTACGTAAAGCGGTGAAGCGGCATGGCAGCACCCCCAGAATTAGCCACAAAAAGTATTTATTACCTTAAAACGGACAAAACGTGCCATCCCGCATGTGAACAGTGTGAAACAAGTGACTAGTGAGGCGTGGCGGACGAAGTTTGCGAGTGGCGTCTGAGATAGTTCGAAGGTTCTACTTCCCCAAGGAGGAACGGTGATCGCTGACGTGGCGCGCGCTGTTGCCGCCATTCTCGAATCTGAGCAGATCGAGGGTGTAGCCCCCGCTGTCTCCTTTGACGCACCTAAGAAGGATTGGGCCGCAGCACGCACCTCGCCCACCTTCAATCTTTTCCTGGCCGATATTCGAGAAGACCTTGGGCGTCGAACAACGACGCTGCTGGATCAGACTGACGCTGAGGGCGTCGTTGAGTATTACCGTCAGCCATTTCGCTTTTACGAGGTGACATTTACCCTCACAGCTTGGACAAATCGTCCTGAGGATGATTTCGTTCTGCTGGGCTTGGCGCTCACCGCATTGAATCGCTACGACTACGTCCCCAGTCAGTTTTGCACGCAGGCGCTCGCAGATTTTTTGGATGAGGGCCACATACTCAATATGCGAGTAGGCGGAAAGATCTTTTCTGATCGGTTTGCGACCGAATTGTGGTCGGCGATGGGATCAGACTTCCATCCCATAATTTCTGTTGTCGTCACGCTCCCGATCGCAGCGGGTGTTCCTGAACCCGCTGGACCCCCTCAGACCTTGCCTCCGAAGATCGACGTCAGTAACACGAGAAACCCAACGTCTGAACAGGTTCTTGGGCGCGATCCGAAGAATCCAGACAAAGGTATACGCACCCGAACGCGAGAGTCCACACCGTGAGCCAGGCTCGCGCCAAGGTGAAGGTGTCATCGGCTGAGTCAATGGCTAAGGCCCTAGCGGTTCTGGGAGAGCGGGTTGCTCGCGCTGTTGAGTCCTCTCGCTTCGATGGCGATGTCCCTGATGATCATCGCGGCACCTACCTCCCTCACGATCTCATCGTTCGAGACGCGCGCCTGACTCCAGTGGAACTCCAAGACGTCACCTTGAACTCAGCTGACTTCCCTCCTTCGCTCTATTCCTGGGCTGAGCGCGTTGGCTTATCAGACCGTGAACTCAGCGTGATTCTCCTGGCGGCCTCGCCGGCTCTCGATCCTCGCTTCGAACACTTCTTTATCGTGCTGAACAATGAATCCGAAACGCGTGGACCTTCAATCACAACGACCCTGCGACTCATCGGTGCAGATCCATCTGATCCCAGGAATAGAGCCCTTTTTGACCTGGATTCTCGTTTAAGCGCCCTCGGCATTTTGCAGGTGCGCAGGGAGAACCAGCCCTTCCCATCGCGCACCCTGCACGTTTCGGAGCGAGTTGTTCGATACCTACTCGGAGACGCGCACTTCGCTCCTGAAGTTGCACGTTATCTCACTCGAGTTAGTGCCCCGGATGTCTCTCTTGCGCTGCTTCCCACGGAGCCAGCCCTACCTCCCATGACCAATTTTGGTGAGGCGCCCGACCTCATCCCCGTGGTGCGCTCGCACCCTGGCTCGGGCGCACTGAGCCGTGTCGTCGGTGAGCTAACTGCGCAGGAAGGAGAAATTCTGCTCCTAGACGGTGCGCTTCTTCCTAAAGACTCCGACGAGCGACGATCCTGCGTGGCCGCAGCCTTCGCTGAAGCAACCCTCGCAGGTATTCCTCTGCTCATTGATGACCGCGCTGTGTCGGCTGAAAAAGCAGCCGAAGACGTTACTTCGAGCCACAGATTCCACGTGCCAACCATGGTTCTCACGGCTGGCAAAGTTGTCTTGGCTGATATTCGGTGCGCAATTGTTGAACTGCCTTCTGCCCCTGAGCGGTTCCGATCTCAGTGGTGGACAGCACTTGGTGCTGAAGCCCCACCTCGAGGTTTGAAGGACTTGTTACAGCGACTAGAGCCCGAGCAGATCCGTGCGCGTATTGAACGGGGAGAACTCCCTTTTCATCAAATGCGTGCGTCGGGCAGCTTTGCCCGCCAAACCCAGCCCGAGTTCTTGCTTGACGATGTGATCCTGCCTGCCCGCGTTCGGGCAGAACTTGACCATCTTCTTGATCGTGTCCGCCTTCGCCCCACGGTGATCGACGAGTGGGGCATGAGACCTGGTGGGCTCAGAGGACGAGGCATTACTGCGCTGCTGGCGGGGGAGTCAGGAACCGGAAAAACTATGGCGGCGGAGGCTCTGGCCGGTGAGTTGGGAACACCTCTTTTCCATGTCAATTTGGCAAGTGTCGTAGATAAGTACATCGGAGAGACGGAAAAGAATCTTGAGCGCGTTTTCTCGGAGGCAGAGAATCTGGACGGAGTGCTGCTCTTTGATGAGGCCGATGCCGTATTTGGTAAGCGCTCGGATGTTTCCGATGCGCGAGATAGATACGCGAACTTGGAAGTTGCGTACCTGCTACAGCGCATTGAGGCCTTTGACGGACTCGCAATCCTCACTACGAACCTTCGGTCCAATCTGGACCCTGCCTTTGCGCGCCGCTTGGACGCCATCTTGGATTTCCCTCCGCCAGACGCAACGCTTCGAGCTGCAATTTGGCGAGCGTGCCTTGAAGAGGCCGGCGCCAATGTCAGTGACGATGAACTGAATAGTCTTGCCACCTTGAATTTCGCGGGCGGTGCCATCAGGTCCTCTTCAGTATCAGCAGCGTTCATGGCTGCAAACATGGGTGAGTCCGTCTCCTATCTTCATGCCGTGCGCGGAGCTCGACGCGAGTGGATGAAACTCGGTCTTCTGGCCTTCCCGCTTGAATCAGTCATGGAAACCGCCCTACCCCCTACGAAGACGAGGGGATAGCCGCACATGTCACAAGATATTCCTTCGCCCCCCACGCCTGAATCCGGTGAGGACCAGTACCGGCGTTGGGTCGAATACATGAAGGAAGGCATTCGCTCAGAGCGCCTTCGTGAATCGAGCAACAAATCGACCGCTGCGTCAGCCTTGCAAGTTCGGCCACCAACTGACGACTCATCATCAGCCGGCGTGACAACCGAAGTCATTGAGCGTTCGGTGCTTCCTCGGCCGTATGTCTCGGTTAGCCAATCATTAGTAACTGCGGCTCCGGGCCAACCAGTCAGAGTGAAGGTCTCCGTCCGCAATGTCGGCCCTCTCGTCGAAACGTACGTCCTCAATGTTGTTGGGCCAGATAGCACGTGGCTTTCTCTGGTGCCCTCTGAAATCTCGCTGTTTCCAGGAGATGAGGGATCTGCCTCCCTGGTGATCAAACCAGGTCGAACGTCAAAACTGCCTTCAGGTGAATACGTCATCGGAGTCATGGCTCGATCAGAAGTTGATCCGAATGAAAGCACTGTTGCTGAAGTCACAGTTTCGGTCACCCCTTTCTACGACTCAACCTTGAGCCTCAGCCGCACAACCATTGATATCCGTCGGAAAACCAGCACCTTCGCCCAGATAACCAACAATGGAAATGCATTCGTTGCAGTAACCCTCGACGTTACTGACCCTGATGGATACCTGCGATTCAAAGTCGAAGATCCAGCATTCACCTTGGGTCCAGGTGAAACTGTCTGGAAGAAGGTGTCGATCTCGGCACCGATTCATCTGTTCGGGAGCTCTCGCACGCTAAGCATGATGGCGACCCTGAACACGGTACGTGACGAGACGCATGGAATAGCGCTCGAGGACATCCGACCAAGTGTCCAGCGGGTCACTCTTGTCCAGCGGCCAGCAATTCGAATCCGACTCGGAACACTTGGCCGACTCATTCTCATACTCGGGGTGATTGCCCTCATTGCAGCATTCATCTTGAGCCGCCTGCAACTATCTGGATCAACGGACGTGAAGACAGGCCCTCCGCCACCGCCTGAAGGATTGACAGTGGAAACATACGAAGGGTCTCAGGTTCTTCTGCGATGGGAAGCTGCACCTGGAGCTCAGGGCTACTCCATCTACGCGACCGGAAGCACAGGTAACGCGCTAGCGGAGAGCAGTTCATCGGCATCGCCCAGCACATCACCCACACCCACACCCACACCCACACCGACACCCACACCGACACCGACACCGACACCGACACCGACACCCACGCCGACACCGACACCGACACCGACACCGACACCGACACCGACACCGACACCGACACCGACACCGACAATCACCGCAACAACAGCCGCCGTTGCGCCGATTCCTGGGAACGGAAGCATTTTCAAAACCGCTGGGCTTCGAGTCACGACGGGCGGAGAGGCCCCAACTCCTGTCAATGAGCCGCCTGCAGATGGGAGTGCCACAGATCCGAGCACAACGCCATCTGCAAGTCCAAGTGCAGATCCAAGCCCGGGAGCAACATCGGGCGATCCCAACTCCCCAGTGAAAACCGAATACGACATCGAAGCCCCAACCTGTGGAGACTGCACGCATGTCTCGGATGTTCCCAGTGGAACAACGAGGTACCTCGTGACAAAGACTATGCCCGGCATTGAAAACTGCTACCGCATTATTGCGACGGCAGGTGAAAGCACATCTCTTTACACGCCGCAGGTGTGTGTGTACGTGCCCACAGCGGAAGAGGTAGCTGCAACCTCTGGCTCATCATCGAGTAGCGACGCGTCGGCAGGGTCGGCAGAAGTTGTATGTCCTCCGTACTTGCCACTTGCCTCGGCAACGGGCTCCACGACAATTGCCATCACGTGGTTGCCACCAAGTGAGTTCAAGCCGGGTGCAACGGCCACAAAGACAAAGTCGGGGAAACGCAACAAGCGAAGCAAGGGCATCAGAATGAACGTTCCCCTGACAGCAGATCGGGCCTCTTCTGCAATGGTGAGCGCTGGAGGTAGCTCGACCAGCACAGCGAGCACCGAATGCAACACGCAGGCTCAGGTTGTCGGCTTCGAGGTGCAACGTCAATTGCTCGATGGCTGGACCACCATTAGCCCAGCGCCAACTGCGAGTGATACTGCATTGGAGGTGTCAGGACTTCAATCAAATACCAAGTATTGCTTCAGAATGCGTAGCCAAGGAGCCTCTCAACCGTCGGCATACTCAGAAACATTTTGCAGCGAAACCGAAGACACCCCAGC
>CAIXFB010000068.1 GCA_903918595.1 uncultured Actinomycetes bacterium | reverse complement strand
GAAGCGGGTAGTCACATTGCTCAGATAGCAGCATGTAGGCCTGCATCATGATGACTGGATCGTGATGCTTGACCGAGATCTTTATGTCGCGAAAATCATGCTCTTCAAAAAGTGATGCCTCCCAGAGCGCCGACTCAACCAACGCCTCAGGCGTGGCCTTGCCGTACTTAGCGAGCAGCCGCTTATCCAACGAGCCGGCGTTAACGCCGATCCGAATCGGGGTGCCCGTGTCTTTGGCCGCGCGCGCGATCTCACCGACCTTGTCATCAAACGCTTTGATGTTTCCAGGATTGACTCGCACAGCCGCACAACCGGCTTCCATGGCTGCGAACACGTACTTGGGTTGAAAATGAATATCTGCGATCACGGGAATCCCAGACTTGCGAGCAATCGCTGGGAGCGCGTCAGCGTCATCTTGGGACGGAACGGCAACCCGCACTATCTGGCAACCAGATGCAGTGAGTTCTGCAATCTGCTGAAGGGTTGAGTTGATATCAGATGTGAGGGTCGTACACATCGATTGAACGCTGATCGGAGCTCCACCGCCGACGAGCACGGGGTGGGTTGGGTGCTTCAGGAGCAACTGCCGGGTGTGCCGACGCGGAGCAACGGTGGGTGGAGGACTCGCCGGCATGCCCAAATCAATACTCACTCCCCCATTATGAAGGCTTCTCATCGCATCAGCCTCAGGACGCCCTGAGATTTAGCCCAGAGAGATCGGCTTGATCAGATCTGCCCAGATCACAATCACGCCAGCGACGAGCAGAACTCCGGCAACGACATACGCCACCGGTAGCAATCGAGCGACATCTACCGGCCCTGGATCGGGTTTGCGTCGGGCCTTGGCAACCTGTCGGCGACTGCCTTCATACAGTGCTCCAGCTACGTGCCCGCCATCAAGTGGCAGGATCGGGAGCAGGTTGAATAAGAATAAGAAAAGATTCAATGACGCGATGAGACCCAGGAAGGTTGCAAATTTTCCTGCAATCGGCTCATCCATGGCGACAATTTCGCCACCCAGCCGGCTTGCTCCCACGACACTCACGGGGCCGTCGATATCGCGCTCTTGCCCACCGATCAAGGTCTCCGTGACAAGTTCATAGAGGCGGACAGGCAGGGTGACAAGGGCCACTGCCGATCGCACTGTGATGTCCCACATGTAACCGGGCACTGCAGTTGCAGGAAGTCCGACATATTCAAAGGCCGGTCGGACGCCGAGGAACCCAACTGATTCGACTTCTCCGGTCGGCGTCCCTTCCACATCAATGACCGGACGATCTGCCGTGGCAATGGTGATCGGCAATTGCAGAATTTGCCCATCTCGATCAACGGTGACACTTGTTTGGACCCCACCCTGAGACCTAATCCAGGAACTCACGTCTTCCCATGTGGATGCCTGCACTGACCCAACCGACACGATGGTGTCTGAGGGCAAGAGGCCTGCCTCGGCGGCTGGAGTAGGCGCACTCCCAGCCGGGCAATCGCCCGAGGGGAGAGTTTCTCCACTCGGCTGCGCCGTAGAGGGAGTACATGGAACTACCGCATCGACCTGCAATGTTGGCTGAGGAAGCCCGATGCCCACGAGGACAATTGCAAAAAGCACAAATGCCAGTGCGAGGTTCATCAGCGGACCACCGAGCATGATGATGACTCGCTTGTGGACGGGCAGTTGGTAGAAGAGTCTGCCCTCATCGCCGGGGCCCACTTCTTCAAGTGACGTGCGGCGAGCATCTGCGATGAGCATTGCAAAGCGTCCGGTGGTCATAGTTCTCGCCGTACCCGACGGGTCATCCTTGGCGGGTGGAATCATTCCAATCATGCGGATATACCCGCCGACAGGAAACGCCTTTAAGCCATATCGAGTTTCACCACGAGTTCGAGACCAGATGGTTGGACCAAACCCCACCATGTAATCGGTAACCCGGACTCCAAACTTCTTCGCCGGAACCAAATGCCCTATTTCGTGCAGCGCGATTGAGCCGCCAATCAACAGAATGAACAGCACAATCCCGAAAACCTCGAGCATGTTCACTCCCCGGCCACCATCATGCGGGCACGCTCTCGAGCCCAGCTATCTGCAGCTAGGACGTCCGGGAGACTCACGTTGTTCCCGTCAATGAACGCTGATCCACGGGGACCAGCAGGTCCACCCTCAGCAAGATGCTCGCGAAGAACACGGCCGATGATCTCCACGATTGAGGTGAATGAAATCTGTCCAGCGAGGAAAGCTGCAACACACGCCTCGTCGGCGCCGTTGAACACGGCTGGTGCGCTCCCACCCGCTGCACCAGCCATTCGAGCGAGCCCTACTGCAGGAAATGCTTCATCATCAAGTGGAAAGAAATCCCACGATGTGGGGGCGGTCCAGCTGCATGGCGGTGCAACTTGCGGAACCCGCTCAGGCCAACCCAGGCCAAGCGCGATTGGGATTCGCATATCTGGTGGGCTCGCCTGCGCCATCGTGGATCCATCAACAAATTGCACCATCGAGTGCACCACCGATTGCGGGTGCACAACTACGTCAATTCGGTCCAATGGAATATCAAAAAGAAGGTGGGCTTCAATGAGCTCTAGACCCTTATTGACCATCGTGGCCGAGTTGATAGTGACCAGTGGACCCATCGACCAGGTCGGATGCGCGAGTGCCTGCTGCGGGGTGACACCGGTGAGTTCCTCCCGAGTCCAGCCACGGAACGGCCCCCCGCTAGCGGTGAGAATAAGTCGGTCAATGTCTTGCACTGACTCACCTCGAAGGGCCTGTGCCAGTGCTGAGTGCTCTGAGTCAACAGGAACAATCTGGCCAGGCGCTGCCATTCTCCGCACGAGCGGGCCGCCGATGATCAACGACTCCTTATTTGCCAGTGCGAGGCGATTTCCCGCCGAGAGGGCAGCCATGGTCGGCTCCAGCCCAGCAGCACCTGCCATGCCATTGAGCACCACGTCGCATTCCATCCCGGCAACCAGGGTCGCTGCGTCAGGCCCGGCCAATAACTGGGGAAGTTCACCAGTGCCCAGCGCGAACCCATTCGCCTGCGCGTGGGCGTAGAGACGGAGCTGCAGATCAGATACCGCGCTCGCAGCGGCGATCCCAACGACAGTTGGTCCAAACAAGATGACCTGCTCGGCAAGTAGTTCTACTTGACCGCCCCCGGCCGCCAGTCCGACTACAACAAACCGATCTGGATTTCGCGCAATGATGTCGAGTGCTTGGGTGCCGATGGAACCTGTGCTTCCCAGAATTGCCACTCGGATAGGTGCATCGAGGCCAGTCACGTGCACTCCCGATACCCAAACTACCTAGTTATTCGCTTCGGTAGTTGTCACCGTTGTCGCGTGCAGGAGCCATGTCGAAGAATTGCTGACCCAAGCGAAGCACCTGCGCGTTGGTCAGATCATCAATATCGCATCGCACATCGCCAACGATTTTTGCAGCCAGATCACTTTCATGCTTTTCGACGTATGCGATGAAGTGGTGGCTGGCATTGGACTTACCGGTTCCATGGCCGAGAAGGAGAATCGAAGACGCCTTGTGCAGCGCGCGGGCGATGGCCTTCCAGTACTCATCACTATCTGCGAGGTAGAAACCTTCAGGTGTGCCGGCTTTGGTATGCAATTTGTGAAAATAGCCCATGGGGTCTTCGGCAACTACCTTGACCGGGCGACCCGCGTCATCGGTTTCCAACTCGAAAGCTCGAGTTTGGTGGAAATCAATCGCCACCACTGCTAGTACGCCTTCGGCAACTTCTTGATGACTCATGTGCTCGCTCTCTGAGTTTGGGAAATGTTGGTGTGTGGCTAAATGGCGGCGTGCTGTGTACCTAGGCAGCTGACGGGTCGAACCCGGAGTCCTTCAGCATCCGGCGCAGGTCAACTACCTGTTCGGTAGTCAGATCCTTGCCATGATTGGGATCAAACATCTCGGCGCTCTCGCCCACCGAAATGCGGATGTGTCCGTTGTGCTCCTCGGTGACGCCCCCAACCGCCTCGAAGAGGTGCCGCACCTCAGCCCAGTGCAGGTTATGCGGCGTTGGGTGCGAGAAAAGCGCCTCAAGCGTTCGGTGCTGCCGGTGATTGAGGTGAGCGCCGTTGATGTCAATTGATCCAGATGCAGAAGTCATACCCAGAGTCTATCGAGGCAGGGCTTACAGATCGATTCCTGTAAGGACAAGCACCTTGTCATAGGTCAGATCCTGCATGGCGAAGCGCAATCCCTCACGCCCAACGCCCGAGGATTTGATGCCCCCATAGGGCATTTGATCCGCTCTGAAAGTCGGCGCATCGCCAATAATCACTCCCCCAACCTCGAGTTCGCGGTGGGCACGGAAAATCGAGGTGAGGTCATGGGTAAAGACTCCTGTTTGCAACCCGAACCGTGAATCATTAACGAGGGCGATCCCTTCCTCCAATCCACTGATTCGCTGGATCGACATCACAGGACCAAATACCTCTTCGCAGGCAACTCGAACTCGCGGATCCACATCGACAAGCAGCGTTGCATCCACGAACGTGCCGGTGCGCCGTCCACCCGCCAAGACCGTTGCTCCGGCCTCCACCGCCTCAGAAATCCATTCCTCAACCCTTATCGCTGCGGGTTCGTGGATCATGGGGCCCACGACCGTCGCCGGATCCCATGGTGAACCACTTGGCAGGTTTGCTATCTCATGAACGAGCAAAGAAGTGAATTCGTCAGCAATCTCATCGGCAACAAAAACTCGCTGCACGGACACGCATGTTTGTCCGGCTTGCGAATTGCCAAACATGGCAATGCGCTGCACGGCCCACTCGAGATCCTTGGGTGAGCTGTAGTCAGCGAGAACGATGGCAGCAGCGTTGCCGCCCAGTTCAAGGATTACATGTTTCGTGGGAACGTCGCGTTTGATAGTAAAGCCCACAGTTTCTGAGCCAGTGAAGGAAATAACCGGAAGACGTGGGTCGGCCACAAGTGCAGGGGCTACTTCATTTCCGACGGGCAGAACGGAAAACATGCCAGCGGGCAAATCTGTCTCGGCGAGCAATTCACCTAAGAGTAAAGATCCCAAAGGCGTGGCGGGAGCTGGCTTAATGATTATTGGTGCACCCACGGCCAAGGCGGGCGCAATTTTGTGGGCAACCAGGTTTACGGGAAAGTTGAATGGCGAAATTCCAAGAACCGGGCCGTATGGAAATCTGCGGATGATTGCGGCTCGGCCCGCGGTATTGGCCTCCGTGTCTAACCGTTGGAATTCACCGTTGAATCGTCGCGCCTCTTCAGCCGCCCAGCGAAAAGTTGATGCTGCCCGCGTGGCTTCAGCGCGAGCCCATGTGATGGGTTTGCCATTTTCTGCGGTGATCAGAGCCGCCACTTCATCGACTCGTTCTTCCAGCCGCCGAGACACGTGGGTCAGGGCTGCAGCTCGCTGGGCAGCTGTCGTTGCTTGAGCAGTCCGGCGCACCTGCCACGCAGCGTCAAGCGCGCGTTCAACAGCTGCTGCATCGGGCACACTCACCGTTCCCACCAGCGAGTTATCGCCCGGGTGACGGACTTCCATGGGGGTGCCACCCGTCCATGCGGATCCGGCTATCCACGCTGGCCACTCTCGGACAAAAGAAGGATCAAATTGGCTCGTGCTGGAGGCGCTCATGAAACCAAACGTACAAACCCAGGTGGGTGTACTCTGCACCCACCCACTGCACTGACGAGGAGCGAGCATGACCATCACCCCTGAGCGCACAGATAACGACGTGACGCAAGAACTTCGACTCGTTACCGACGTTCCCGGCCCCCGGTCTCAAGCGCTGCTCGCTCGCAAAACCGATGCCGTTTCTGCCGGCGTTGGGGTAACTTTGCCCGTATTCATTACCCGCGCCGGTGGCGGCATCTTGGTAGATGTCGATGACAACCACTTGATCGACTTCGGCTCAGGCATTGCTGTCACCACCGTTGGCAACGGGAATCCCGAAGTTGTTGCCGGGGTCACCAAGCAGATTTCCGAGTTCACTCACACCTGCTTTATGGTCACGCCGTACGAGGGTTACGTGCAGGTGTGCGAGGCATTGAACCGACTCACCCCGGGCGATCACGAAAAGCGCTCGGCGCTGTTTAACTCAGGTGCAGAGGCCATCGAAAATGCGGTCAAAATCGCGCGATGCTACACCGGTCGACAGGCAGTCGTGGTCCTCGAACACGGCTACCACGGACGCACAAATTTGACTATGGGCATGACGGCAAAGTCGATGCCCTACAAGCACAACTTCGGTCCATTTGCTCCTGAGATCTACCGCGTGCCTGCTTCCTATCCCTTCAGAGACGGACCGCACGGCGGAGCCGAGGTTGCTCAGTGGGCCACCACAAGGATTGAAAAGGAGATCGGGGCAAGGAACGTTGCGGCGATCGTCATCGAACCTGTGCAAGGTGAGGGCGGCTTCATCGTCCCTGCACCCGGATACCTCTCAGCTATGTCCGAGTTTGCGACTGCGAACGGCATCGTTTTCATCGCCGATGAGATCCAGTCAGGTTTTTGCCGTACTGGCCAGTGGTTCGCCTGCGAGCACGATGGCGTGGTTCCTGATCTCATCACCACTGCAAAAGGAATAGCCGGTGGAATGCCACTGGCTGCGGTCACCGGTCGTGCGGAAATGATGGATTCAGTGCACGCGGGTGGTCTCGGCGGAACATACGGCGGAAACCCGGTCGCGTGCGCAGCTGCGCTCGGCGCAATTTCTTGGATGGAACAGAACGACGCCCCTGCTCTGGCCCTCGAGGTCGAAGCCGTGATGATGCCCCGCCTGAAGGCAATGGCCGAGAATCATCCCACCATCGGTGACATTCGCGGTCGTGGTGCGATGATCGCTATTGAGCTGGTGAAACCCGGAACAATGGAGCCCGATCCTGAGCGAGCAGCCGCATTGAACAAGTACTGCCACTCGCATGGTGTTGTGACGCTGACAACGGGTACTTACGGAAACGTATTCCGATTCTTGCCACCGCTGACCATGCCCAAGCACCTGCTCGAGGCTGGTCTCACAATCTTGGAGAACGCTTTCGAAGCAACCGCCTGATCACATCCGAGCAGTCTCTTCTCGGAGACCAAATTTTTGGCCATAGCCCTGCTCCATGAGATCTAAGTACGGCACCGCGTCAAAGGCCTCTGGCCCTAGTACGCCCACGCCTTGCCAAGAACCGGTTGCTAGGAGTTCGAGGGCAATGACGGGGTTCATTGCCGTCTGCCAGGTCACCGCCTGAGTTCCGTACTCCGACATGGACCATTCGTTGTCGGTCACGTGATAGAGGTACACCTGCCTTGGGCGGCCATCAAGGCCTTTCCCAGTGACCCAAGTGCCAGCGCAAGTCTTCCCGGTCATTTTGTCGCCCAGCGTCAACGGATCAGGCAGAGCCGCTGCCACTACGTCCCGCGGACTCACCCTTTGTCCCTTGACATTGATAGGAACAGTGGAATCGAGGCCAAGTTTGTGGAGGGTTTTCAACACGTCGATGAACTCATCACCCAGTCCATATTTGAAGGTCACTCGCTTGCAATCTATCCAGCGCGGCACCAACAGAACCTCTTCATGCTCAACGTTCACACACTCCTGCGGGCCAATACCTTCCGGAAAATCAAAGATTTCAGGATCACTGAACGGCTCGGTGGTAAACCAACCTCGATCTTTCTCCCAGATAACCGGAGGGTTCAAGCACTCTTCAATGGTCGTCCAAATCGAAAACGTGGGAGCGAAAGCGTGCCCTGCAACTTCAAGGTTGGCCCCATCTCGCACACCAACCTCGTCAATGTCAGAAAACAGGTGATCAGCGGCATAACGCGCAAAAACGTTCGCCAAACCCGGTTCCACCCCTATGCCACACAATGCCAAGAGGCCCTTGTCACGCCATGCATCCTCTAGAGCGAATTGCTCATCGCCCAGCTTTACGCCGGTGAGGTGGTGAGGGTCAGTTGGGTGCGGTGCGCTCAGACTCATCGCAGTGTCGAGATAGTTCGCACCCGCCGCAAGCGCTCCGGTGAACACCGGCATCACATACTGTGGATCAAGGAGATTCACTACGTGGGTAATCCCAAACGCTCTACACATCTCGGTGACTTGACTGGCCTGAGAAGCATCTATCTGTGCACCTGAAAAACGTGGATCGGCAGTGCGTTGCGCGAGTTCCTTAGCGCGGTCTACGTTGAAGTCAGCGCATATCCAACTCTCAAAAAACCCTCGTCGACGGGCGATCAGAGCGGCAGAAGTGCCCACTCCCCCTGCACCAAGCGCAAGAACTTTCATTGATTCCCCTTCGCAGGCTGCTGTTGCGTGATGCAGTGGATACCGCCGCCTCGAGCAAATATCTCACGGGCATCGACCATGACCACTTGGCGTTCAGGATACGCATCTTCCAGGATGGCCTTGGCTAAAGCGTCATTGTGATCATCAAATGAACACATAATCACGGCACCATTGATGACGTAATGGTTAATGTAACTGAAATCGACAACTCCATTCTCATCAGTGAGAACGGTAGGTGCAGGAATACCTACCGCGTGAAATCCCGAAGCTTCAATTTTTTGCTGGATTTCCTTGCTCACCTCAAAATCAGGGTGCCGAGGATCTTGCTGATCATGGAAGAGAATCGTTGATTCATCAATGAAGGTGGCGACAATGTCGACATGACCGCGTGTGCCATAGATGTCGTAATCTCGCGTGAGCCCACGGTCAAACCAAATGAATTGATCCACCCCTAGTGTGCGCGCCAATTCGGCTTCAACTTGATCTTGGGTCCACGAGGAATTTCGACCAACGCCCAACTGCACCGTTTTCGTCAGAAGAATGGCACCCGAACCATTGACGTGAATCCCGCCGCCTTCATTGATCATGGACGAACGGAGCACTTCACTACCGGCTTGATCGCAGACGAAGGATGCAATCTTTTGGTCCTTTTCCCACGAGGTCCATTCTTGCGCGCCCCACCCGTTGAAAACCCAGTCGACGCCCATAATCGATCCGTTACCTGCATGCACAAAAGTCGGGCCGACATCACGCATCCACGCATCGTCTAGCGGCGCTGACATGATCGTGACCTGATCGTTGAGCCACTTCTTGGCGATGCCGATGTCGGTGGGATCAACCACCATCGTTACCGGCTCGAACTCCACGATCGCATTCGCAACTTCAGCCCAGGATCGGTACGCGGCATCGGTTGCATCCTCGGTCAGGTAGCCAACCGGTGGCCACGCCATCCAGGTTCGCTCATGCAATTCCCACTCTGCTGGCATCCGCATGTGGCTACCCAAAGACGTGACGGAAGGCTGCATAACCGCATCATCCCCAATATTAGGAGTCAAAACCAAGCCCAAACCGATCCAAAGTTTTCAGCCAGATGTTTCGCGAACCTGTGCGATCGGCCTGCCGCAATGAGCGGGTGGTCAGCGCGATTCCTACACCGCGAAAAGGCTCAGGAGGAAATGGGAGAGGTTTTTTGCGAACCATCTCAAGACGCGTTCGCTCAGTTCTCCTCTTCGCCAAGAGGTCGAGCATCGTGAGGGCACCAAACCGAGAAGCTCCAACTCCCAGGCCGGTGAATCCGGCCACATACGCGGCCTTACCACCGAAGGCCGTCCCCCAATAGGCACAAAAGCGCGTGCAGGTATCAATTGCCCCACCCCATGCGTGGGTGAACTGCAACCCCTCCAACTGCGGGAATGTCTGGATGAAATGCTCGGCTAGGCGCTCATAGGCGGCTTCGTCGTTGTCAAACCTCGGCCCGAAACCATTTCCGCGGTGGTAGATAGCGTCGTATCCACCCCACAAAATTCGGCCATCTTCTGTGGTCCGGTAGTAATGAAATTGATTGCCCGAATCACTCAGCCCCTCCCGACCCTCCCAGCCGATCGAGGATCGCTGTTCCGATGTGAGAGGTTCAGTCGTGAGTACGTAGTCATACACCGGAACGACATAGTTGCGCACCCGTCGCAGAAGTGACGGGTAAGCATTTGTAGCAAGGGCAACATTCCGGGCAAGCACAACCCCGTCCCGGGTGGTCGCCACCATGGAACTTCCAGACTCCGTCAGAGATAACACTGGTGACTGCTCAAATATCTGAACTCCGGCGGCAATGCATGCCGACCGCAATCCCCAGACGAGTCGAGCCGGATCAATGAGTGCCGAACCCTTCCGATCAAGAACCGCACCCAGGTAGGCCGGTGAATTCACTCGGCCGCGGGCTTGTGCCGCATTGAGATACTCAACATCCTCACCAAATGAATTGATCAGCCCAATGGATTCAATCAGCGCCTGCATCTGATGTTCAGTGACAGCAACGTCCATCTCACCAGTCCGAACAAAATCGCAATCAATTCCAAGATCTGCAATGGTCTTCTCAATGGCGTCGAGATTGTCGTGGCCTAATGCCAACAGCTGTGGGAGTTCCTGCGGCCAGCGTTTGTGGCCGTTGGCGAAACCGTGAGTCAGTGAGCTGGAGACAAATCCACCGTTTCGACCAGAGGCGCCATCTCCAAGCCGCCCACCGTCTACGAGGATTATTGAGCGCCCCGGATCTTCCTGCTGTGCCAGAAGCGCCGTCCATAAGCCGGTGAAGCCGCCTCCCACGATGAGTAGATCGGCACGATGCTCACCAATCAGTCTCGCTGAAGCAGACGGTCGCTCTGAGCGATCAAGCCAAAAGACCGATCGCGATACGTTTGTAAGCGACTCTCGGGATCTTGCGGAAGAACCATTACTAAATTCCATGGGGAACTCCATACGTTAAAAGCCGACGTATAGGACGAGACCGAGTGTCTCGTCGTCCCACCAATCCCTTCACGCGCATCACATATTACGAAGTGCAATCTCTTTGCGAGTTTACCTAAGACCGCGGTAATACGTCGATCGCAGCAGGATTTACCACTGCAGCGGAGAGTGCCTTTCGCTTCATCTGCCCCCGCACTTGGATAACAAGGACGATAACGAGGGCGCTGATAAAGACGATCGTGGCTAGTGCATTGACCTGCACCGGAATACCCCGCTGAGCTGCACCCCAGATGTAGATCGGGAACGTAACCAGCGTCCCGGCATTGAAGAAACTGATGATGAAATCATCAAAAGATAGGGCGAAGCCCAAAAGTGCAGCGCCCAAAATCCCCGGCAGCACAAGTGGAAAGGTGACATATCGGAAGGTTTGGCTCGGGCTCGCATAGAGATCTCTGGCAGCTTCCTCAAGCCTGGGATCCATTCCCTGTAAACGAGCCTTCACCGTGACAACCACGAAGGAGATGATGAACATGATGTGGGCAATGATGATCGTCGTCTGACCCAACGGAAACTGTAAATTCAAGAACAACGCCAGCAGGCTCGCACCCATAACCACTTCCGGGGTCGCCATGGGAAGGAAAATCAACAGGTTCGTGGTGCTCCTGCCCCGAAAGCGATATCGCACCAACGCAAATGCAATCAATGTGCCCAACACTGTCGCTGCCAGTGAGGAAACAACACCAATTTGGATACTGGTCAGGAACGACTCGCATACCCCTGGAACACCACAAATGTTGGTCCATCCGTCGAGTGAGAACTCATTCCAACTGACGTTGAACTTTCCAGCAGGCTTGTTAAAGCTCAGAATCATGACAACAGCGATGGGGACGAACAAGTAGACGAGAACAAGGATCGCGATGATCCCGACAAGATGAGAACGAAGCCACTTCATCAGACGAGATCCTCCGTCCCGGCTCGACGGATATATGTGAAGACCAACACCAGAATTGTTGCCATCAACATGAAGGAGAGCGCGCTTGCTATTGGATAATCGCGGAATTCAATGAAGTTGGTTTGAATCACGTTGCCGATCATTCGATCTTGCGTGGAGCCCAACAACTCGGCATTGATGTAATCACCAGCTGCTGGGATAAATGTGAGAAGGGTACCCGCGACCACACCAGGAAGTGATAACGGCCACGTCACTTTGCGAAATGTGGTGATCGGATTGGCGTACAAATCGTTAGATGCTTCGATGAGGCGAGGGTCAAGTCTTTCGAGGGCAGCGTAGAGCGGCAAAACCATGAAGGGCAAAAAGTTGTAGGTCAAACCCGCGATGACCGCGATGCTCGTATTCAGGATCCGGCCATCAGGAAGCAGGTGCAGTGCATTGAGGAAGGTAGTGATCGGGCTTTCATCCGCAAGAATGGTCTTCCATGCGTAGGTTCGAAGCAGGAACGATGCAAATGATGGAGCAATCACCAAGACCAACATCAACGAACGCCATCGACCAGATTTCAAGGCTATGAAATACGCGAGCGGATAAGCAATCAGCAGTGCTAGCAAAGTGGCGATTCCGGCATACAGGAACGACCGCAGGAATTGCGGCCAGTACTCAGCGATCGCGCTCGCATAGTTACTGATTTGCAAGGCCGGAACATACTGCCCGGGTGAACCCTCGACAGGCGCCTGCAGACTCGTCATGAACAGTGTCACAAACGGAATTGCAAAGAAGATCCCAAGCCACGCCATGCCGGGCAACAACAGGAAATAGCCAGTCCGTGACCGACGCTGAGCTACCGGCGCGATCGATGTGCCACCTGTGGTGGCGACACCTACGACCATGTCAGGAGCCCAGACCAAATGTGTGCTCAGGAGCCCAGTGCACCACCACAGGATCTCCCACTTCACTGCGATCGCCAACGATCACGTTCTGTTCAAAAACGTTCAGAACCTGACCCCACGGAGCCTCAACGAGGTACTGCGTTGAGACTCCGGTGTACGAGACATCTGTCACCGTGCCGGTGACCACGTTGTTCCCGGTTGGGATTTTCCCAACGTCTATAGCGTCAAGAATCGTGATCTTTTCCGGTCGAACGCCCACGAGAAGTTCGCTCTCAGAAGCAGAGTTCCTACTTGATGGCAGGCGCATCGAGATTCCGTGAGTCGCAACAACGAGATCTTCACCATCACGCCCGGAAATGCTTCCACCAAAGAGATTCGCCTGGCCAAGAAAATTCGCCACGAACGCGGTCTTGGGGAGTTCGTACACATCTGCCGGGTGCCCCATCTGTTCGATGCGCCCGGCGTTCATGACGGCGACCGTGTCGGCCATGGTCATGGCTTCTTCTTGATCGTGGGTCACGTGCACAAATGTTGTGCCCACCTCAGTTTGAATTCTCTTCAATTCGATCTGCATCTGACGGCGCAGTTTCAGATCGAGCGCACCCAATGGTTCATCAAGTAGAAGCACATCGGGTTGATTGATCAATGCCCGAGCAACTGCAACTCTCTGCTGTTGCCCGCCAGATAACTGGGCTGGTTTGCGCCTTGCCATGGGGGCGAGTTCCACCAGCTCCAACATCGCCTCAACGGCTGGTGTTACGTCTTTAATACCGCGACGTCGTAAACCAAATGCGACGTTTTCAAATATATCCAAATGCGGGAAAAGGGCATATGACTGGAAAACCGTGTTCACTGGTCGCTGAAAGGCTCGCAAACGCGTGATATCCGCGTTGCCCACCTTGATTGTTCCAGAAGTTGGATCTTCCAACCCGGCAATCATTCTCAACGTGGTTGTCTTTCCGCATCCGGAGGCACCAAGCAATGCGAAGAAGGATCCAGCTGGGATCGTGAGCGTGACGTCGTCGACCGCAACAAAATCACCAAAGGTCTTCACCAGATTTTCGAGGCGCAGGTCCTCGATATTTCTCGCATTTGTAATCGTGGACACTTCAACCTTTCCCGTGGGGGGACGAACCAAATTCGACTAGTTACCGATCGCCTTCTGGAAGGCCCGCTGGTACGTCGCGTCCTGCTCGGGAGTCAAGGACATGAACACGTACGAGTTCCCGAGAATCGCATCGTCGGGGAAGATCCACGGGTTGTCAACGAGAGCGGGATCTATCTTCGCCATCGCCTCCTTGGCCCCCTTGATCGGAGAGACATACTGCACGTAGGCGGCTACTTCGGCCGCCACTGCAGGATCGTAGTAATAATTCATGATGGCTTCTGCGTTCTTCTTGTGCGAGGCCAGAGCCGGAATCATCATGTTGTCGGTCCACAGTGTTCCGCCGGACTCGGGCAGGGCCACCCCGAATGCATCACCGAGCTGGAACATGTCGCCGGACCAGCCGATGACGGCTGTCACGTCACCAGATTCCATCGCGGCTACATACTCATTGCCCGCGACCTGACGGATCTGTCCGTTGTCAACTTGCTGGGTGAGAGCTTCGATCGCCTGGCCGAACTGGTCGTCGGTGAAGTTGGTCGGGTCAAAACCGAGCCAAGCCAACATGATGCCCATGGTGTCGCGCATCTCGGAAAGGACGGAGATCTTGCCCTTCAGCGCAGGATCGAACAGTTGATCAAGGGAGACAAGAGTGTCGGTGCCCAACGCGTCCTTCAGAGCCGACTTGTTCCACCCCAGCGCACCGAATCCCGACTGCCAGGGCATGGAGTACTCGCGACCGGGATCAAAACCAACATCGAGATAGCTCGCAATCATGTTGGAGAAGTTGGGGATGTTCGCCTTGTCCAGTTTCTGAACGAAGCCGCTCTGAATCCACAGCCCGGCCATCCAGTCGGTCAGCGTGACGATGTCTCGGCCAATCTCTTGACCTTGCTCCAACTGGGTTCGGACTTTGGCAAAGAACTCTGAGTTGTCGTTGATGTCTTCGTTGTAGGTGACCGTGATGCCGGTGTCAGCCATAAACCGATCGAGGGAAGGCCGCTCGCCCGTCTCATCGTTGATGTCGACGTAGCCGATCCAGTTCGACCAGATCAGCGTCTTCTCTGTATCTGAGAGGTCCTCGGCGCTTGCGGCCACGGGAGCGGCCGACTCAGATCCAGAGCCTGCGGTGTCGCCACCCGTGCCACCACAAGCAGCAACCGCCATCGCAGCGCCACCGATACCAGCCGCCTGGAGGAGTCTGCGACGAGAGACCGTCGATCGCATCGTTCCGGCAATCGCAGCGACCATCTCTGGGCGGTTCGAAATCATGACTGTTCCTCTCATCAACGTTGAGAAAATCTTTCTACCACAAGTGACGGGTCGCTAGTGGTCATTCACTGTGAGGACAACCTATCCCTTCTCTGAGAAGATCGTCCGGTGCCACGGCTTCCGTGACTCCCCTGTTATATCCATCGAAACATGCTTGATTTGGGTGTATTCATCAAATGAATAGGTGGACATGTCCTTCCCAAATCCCGATTGGCCAAAGCCGCCATGTGGCATTTCGCTCACGATCGGGATGTGGTCGTTGATCCACACGCAACCGGCCTTGATCTCACGCTGCGCCCGAAGCCCTCTAAAAATATCTCTGGTCCAGGCTGAGGCGGCAAGACCAAAAACAGAGTCATTGGCAAGCGCGATCCCTTCATCATCGGAATCAAAGGGCAAGACCACCAAAACTGGCCCAAAGAGCTCCTGCTGAACAATCTCCCAATCCTGTTCGACTCCAGTCACGATGGTTGGTAGGTAGTAGGCACCACCTGCGAGGTCACCCGTGCCGATCGAGCCACCGGTCAATATCTGGGCTCCCTGAGCTCTCGCCCGCTCCACAAACCCAGACACCCGCTCTTGCTGACGCTTCGAAATCAGCGGGCCGATATCGGTGGAATCATCGAGCGGGTTCCCTACTGTGATGGCCGCAAAAAGGTCAGCCACCCCGTCGCAGAACGCCTGATAGAGCGGACGCTGCACATATGCCCTCGTTGCCGCAGTGCAGTCCTGTCCGGAGTTGATCAACGCCCCAGCGGCTGCTCCTTGAATCGCTGCATCGAGGTCTGCATCATCAAAGACAACGAATGGCGCTTTACCTCCGAGTTCGAGATGTACCCGCTTGATGCCCGCTGTTGCCAATTCCATCACTCGGCGGCCAACTGGGGTGGATCCGGTAAACGAGACCATGTCCACCTGTGGATGTGACACCAGTGCTTCGCCGGCGACCAGACCCGTTCCGCACACAACGTTGACAACGCCGGCGGGAATGCCTGCAGCCATGCAGTCTTCAGCAACCATGATTGAGGTGAGCGGGGTTATCTCGGCAGGCTTCAGGACAATCGTGTTTCCGGCAGCCACCGCAGGCAGCATTTTCCACATCGCCATTTGCAAGGGGTAGTTCCACGGAGCGATCGAACCGACAACTCCCACTGGCTCACGACGAATGAGCGATGTGTGGACGCCGTCCCATTCAGCGGATGCTTTGCCTTCGAGATTGCGCGAGGCACCCGCGAAGAAAGAGACGTTGTCAATAGAACCCGGCACGTCGAACTCGCGAGATAACCGCAGCGGTTTTCCGGTCTGCGAAGTTTCCACGGCCACGTACTCCTCCGAGCGGGCCGCCATCCTCGACGCGAGCGCGTTGAGTGCACTCGCTCGCTCACCGGGAGCCGCACGAGACCAGTCCGTAAATGCAGCTCTCGCAACATGGACTGCGTGGTCCACATCCGATGCGGATGCGAGTGCACAACTCGCAACGACGGAGAAGTTCGCAGGGTCAATGATCTCAATCATTTCCCCAGACGATCCGGCGTACGACGCACCACCAATGAAAGAGCCGTCCAACATCAGAGTCTCCAATTCTCACTCGGTATCGCAGCGAAGGTACCGCGAAAAAGTTGCCCATGTACCTCAGACACTGCGGAGAACCGGCTGAGCACCTACCGCCCTCGCGACGGACTCAGCCGCTTGCGCAAGGAGAGCTTCGTCGTCTGGTAGAAGCCCGCACGTGATTCGGACCGCGCCTGGAGAAACACTCTCCACCATGAAGGGGCCACCAGGTGCAACTCTCATACCCGCAGCAGCCAACGTCACAAGTGCAGAACGCTCGTCCTCTACTCGAACCCACACATTGATGCCATCGCCGGGACTGCAGGTAACACCGAAGTCCTTGAGCGCCTCCCGGAACCGGGTACTGCGTTCGGAGTAGGTGCGCCGAGCTGATTGCACCTGATCAATCGCTGCAGCATCACTCAACAACTCAACAAGCACTGCCTGCAGCAAACGACTAGTCCACCCTGGGCCCAACATCCGCCGAGCAGTCAGCGGATCGATGACGTCGGCCGAGCCTCCAATCGCGGCAATGCGTAAATCGGGGCCGTGTGATTTGGAGTAACTCCGAATGTGGACTGTTCTGAGCGGCAAAAACTGACCGATACTGACATCGTCAGCCATCGCGATGTCACCTGAATGGTCGTCTTCGATGATCAGGGCGCGGCTCGATGCAAGAACTTGCGCCAATTCCGAAGCGCGGTACCTCGTCATGCTGGTGCCCGTGGGATTCTGCGCTCGGGGCTGCAAGAAAAGGGCCACCGGAGCCAACTCAAGCGCTGCACTCAAACTGGTCGGAATCACACCTTGCTCATCGAGTTCAACCGAGATTATCTCCGCACCACTGCGCTCCAACAGATCGATCAGGGGTGGGAACCCCGGGGATTCCATCACTACCCGATCGCCAAGTCTGACTACTTGGTCGACGATCCTGGACAACGCATCCAAGGCCCCATCAACAACCGTGATCCGAGCCGGCTGAAATGGCCAGGTGCGCAGGAGCACCTCCTCGAGAGCAGGAATGACGGGGTCATCTAAGTAACTCGTTGTCCAGGACGAAGATCTGGTTGTCACTCTCTCCAGTGCTTCTTTAAGAGATGGCAGTAGTTGCGCATCCGGGGTTCCTGTCGAGAGGTCGAGACCATCAGAACTAGGGGCTCCGCCGATGCCGAGATAGCGAACAGGCCGGCTCGGTTCCACCACACTTTTCACGAAACTGCCCGCGCGACCCCGCGCCTCGATGGCCCCCACAGCCCCGAGCGCCTGCCAAGCCTCGCTCACAGTTGCCGGGCTCACATGCAGGGCTGCGGCAAGTTCTCGCACGGTCGGTAGCCGCTCGCCGGAACTCAGTTGGCCTGCGCGGATCAGGCGGTGAACCGCCGCAGCAATCCCTCGTGGATTGGCGTCTTCGACAGCTTCGGCCACCAGCTCAATGACTGATTGTGATGGGTTATCCGGGCCGGTCGATGCACTCACAACCAGCCCCGCCTTTCGCACGGATACCAATTTCGTTATTTGAATGTTTAACACAATATAAACTGTCTAGGGTACGGAATCACAAAAGAAATGACCCCGCAGGAGGAACCTATGTCCGTGGTACGCGCTGCACTAGTCCAAACTGACTGGACCGGTGACAAGGAATCCATGATCGTCAAGCACGAGAACTATGCGCGTGAGGCTGCGGCCCAAGGCGCGAAAGTCATCTGCTTTCAGGAACTCTTCTACGGTCCCTACTTTTGCCAAGTACAAGACGCCAAATTCTACGAATACGCCGAGGCAATCCCTGGACCTATCGTTGAGCGCTTTCAGGCCCTCGCGCGCGAGCTCGAGATGGTGATGGTGCTGCCGATGTACGAGGACGCAGGCCCCGGATTCCTCTACAACACCGCGGCCGTGGTCGATGCGGATGGCAGTTACCTCGGCAAGTACCGCAAGCAGCACATTCCGCACGTGGGAGGTTTCTGGGAGAAGTTCTACTTCCGACCTGGCAATGGTGGCTACCCGGTCTTTGACACGGCTGTGGGCAAAGTGGGCATTTACATTTGTTACGACCGACACTTCCCCGAGGGCTGGCGCGCCCTCGGCCTCAACGGAGCACAAATAGTGTTCAATCCATCGGCCACCTCTCGCGGGCTTTCCCAGTACCTCTGGAGCATTGAGCAGCCAGCTGCCGCCGTGGCCAACGAGTATTACGTGGGCGCAATTAATCGAGTGGGCATCGAGGACCTCGGTGACGACGATTTCTACGGGCAGTCCTACTTCGTCAATCCCGAAGGAAGCTACGTTGGCGAGAAGGGTGATCCCTACAAGCCCGAACTCATTGTTCGCGATCTTGATCTTGACCTGATCACGACTGTTCGGAATCGTTGGCAGTTCTACCGGGATCGTCGTCCCGATGCCTACGACGACCTCGTTCGCCCGTAGGTATCAGCCACCACTCACCAGAGGGGATACACCATGACGATCTTGATTAAAAACGGCTCGGTCGTGACGCCTCAGGGCATTCACGCTGCTGACGTACTCCTCGATGGTGAGCGGATCGCTGCGGTTTTCGAGCCCGGCAGCACAACTCTTGGTTCAGACATCGAGGCTAACGCCGATCGTGTTTTCGACGCGGCCGGCAAGTACGTCATTCCGGGTGGAATCGACGCGCACACCCACATGGAATTGCCCTTCGGTGGAACATTCGCCTCCGACACCTTCGACACCGGTACGAGAGCAGCCGCGTGGGGTGGCACCACAACCATCATCGATTTCGCGGTGCAGACTTTTGGGCAGCGGGTGCAAGATGGATTCAATGCATGGCAGGAAAAGGCGCGTGGGAACTGCCACATCGATTACGCCTTCCACCAAATCATCGGTGGTGTTGACGACGATTCACTCAAGGCGATGGATGAACTGGTCGACGAGGGAGTGACGAGTTTCAAACTTTTCATGGCCTATCCGGGTGTTTTCTACAGTGATGACGGTCAGATCCTGCGCGCAATGCAGACGGCCGTGAACAACAGTTCGATGATCATGATGCACGCTGAAAATGGTATGGCGATTGACGTTCTTGTCGCACAGGCACTTGCTGAAGGAAAGACCGATCCCAAGTACCACTCGTTAACTCGGCCGTGGGAAACAGAAGCAGAGGCTACGAACCGGTCGATCATGCTGGCTCGGATGACAGGCGCACCCCTCTACATCGTGCATATGTCAGCCAAGCAGGCGGTACGGGTACTTCAAGAAGCAAAAGATGAGGGCTGGAATGTCTTCGGTGAAACATGCCCCCAGTATCTGTACCTCTCACTCGAGGACCACCTTGCTCAGCCGGGATTCGAAGGCGCAAAGTGGGTGTGCTCAACGCCCTTGCGCTCAAAGGCCGAAGAGCATCACGACGAGTTGTGGAAGTACTTGCGCACGGACGACCTCTCCATCGTCAGCACGGATCACTGCCCGTTCTGCTTCAAGGAACAGAAGGAACTAGGACTCGGCAACTTCTCCAAGATTCCCAACGGAATCGGTTCGGTCGAACATCGAATGGACTTGATTTACCAAGGCGTTGTCGATGGCAAAATTTCCCTTGAGCGTTGGGTTGAGATTTGCTCCACCACTCCTGCCCGGATGTTTGGGATGTACCCGCAAAAGGGGGCGATCGCACCCGGTTCAGATGCCGACATCGTGATTTACGACCCGGCTGGCCGGACTGAGATCGGGTATGAGAAAACCCACCACATGAATATGGATCACTCAGCGTGGGAGGGCTTTGTCATCGACGGCCATGTAGACACAGTCATTTCTCGTGGCCGTGTCGTGGTCGACGACAACACCTACCTCGGCGAGAAAGGCCACGGACGCTACCTCAAGCGCGGCCCATCCCAATACCTCATTTAGAACACTCACGAAAACGGAGATACAACGTGCGCAGCATCGATCACTGGATCAATGGAACAACCGTCCCCTCAACATCGGGTAACACATCTCCCGTGTACAACCCCGCAACCGGGGAGGTCCAGGCGCAGGTTGGTCTCGCCTCTGTTGCCGAAGTGGATAACGCTGTTGCTGTCGCAAAAACAGCATTTAAGACCTGGCGCTCATCGTCGCTGTCAAAGCGCGCCGAGGTCATGTTCAAGTTCCATGAACTCGTTCTCTCCCACCGTGTTGAAATAGCTGAGTTAGTCTCGATTGAGCATGGCAAGGTCCCCAGCGATGCAGCTGGAGAGCTCGCCCGAGGAATTGAAAACATCGAATTTGCCTGCGGGATCCCCCAACTCATGAAGGGCTCCTACAGCGAGCAAGTGTCGACCGGCGTCGATGTGTATTCAATCAAGCAGCCACTCGGCGTTGTTGCCGGCATCACGCCGTTTAACTTCCCTGCGATGGTGCCGATGTGGATGTTCGCCAACGCAATCGCAACCGGCAACACGTTCATTCTCAAGCCCAGTGAGAAAGATCCCTCGGTATCCATGCTCATGGCTCAACTGCTCAAAGAAGCCGGCCTCCCTGATGGTGTGTTCAACGTTGTCCAGGGCGACAAAGTTTCAGTCGACCGGATTCTGAGCCACCCGGACATTGCTGCGGTGAGCTTTGTTGGTTCGACCCCGATCGCCAAGTACATCTACTCCACCGGCACCGCGAACGGCAAGCGAGTTCAAGCCCTCGGTGGAGCCAAGAACCACATGGTGGTGCTCCCGGACGCCGACATAGACATGGCTGCAGATGCAGCGGTTAGCGCAGGGTACGGATCCGCAGGTGAGCGGTGCATGGCCATTTCCGTGGTCGTGGCGGTCGGCGACGTTGCTGACAAACTTGTTCCGGCGATCGCGGCTCGACTTCCCAAACTCAAGGTCGGTCCGGGCACTGATCCCACTGCCGAGATGGGCCCGCTCATCACCCGAGAGCATCGTGACAAAGTCGCTTCGTACATCACCAATGCTCCCGGAGAAGGCGCAACCATCGTTGTCGATGGCCGCGAGAACGATCTTCCTCAAGAAGGCTTCTTCCTTGCGCCATCATTGATCGACAACGTAAAGCCCGGAATGAAGGCATACGACGAAGAAATCTTCGGTCCGGTGCTCACCGTCACACGAGTAGCGACATACGAAGATGCCGTCCAGCTCGTCAATGATCACCAATACGGAAACGGCACAGCAATCTTTACCCGCGATGGTGGCGCCGCCCGGCAATTCCAATTCGACATTCAGGTAGGCATGGTCGGAATCAACGTTCCGATCCCGGTTCCTGTCGCCTATTACAGCTTTGGTGGCTGGAAGGCTTCAATCTTTGGTGACTCCAATATGTATGGCCCGGCCGGAATCGAGTTCTTCACTCGCACCAAAACCATCACATCACGTTGGCCCGATCCGTCAACCTCTTCGGTTGACCTTGGCTTCCCCCGTACCCGATAAGTCACCTCGAAAGGTTTCCCATGGATATTGGCATCGTTCTTCAGTGCACTCCCCCGGCTTCCCGGGTCGTTGATCTTGCTCGTAGAGCAGAAACCCTCGGGTTTTCACATGTCTGGACATATGATTCCCACATTTTGTGGGAGGAGCCCTACGTCATTTACAGCAAGATTCTCGATGAGACCCGAAATGTGATTGTTGGTCCGATGGTCACAAACCCGGCTACTCGGGACATCACAGTGACCGCATCGGTTTTCGCGACGCTCAACGAGATGTACGGAAACCGCACCGTCATCGGCATCGGTCGAGGCGACTCAGCCGTTCGCGTGACCAACGGCAAGCCAGTCTCCGTTGCCGAACTACGCCAGTCAGTTCTTGACATCAAGGGCTTGGTGAATGGTGAGTCGATCGAATACAACGGCAACAACATTCGTTTGCCCTGGGCATCGAAGAGTCGGACGGATGTCTGGGTTGCCGCTTATGGTCCCAAGGTTTTAGCACTCACCGGCGAAGTTGGCGACGGTTTCATTCTCCAGCTCGCTGATCCCTCCATCGCCGAGTGGACGATCAAGGCTGTCAAGGATGCTGCCGCCGCCGCGGGCCGTAACCCCGACGATGTCTACATCTGTGTTGCAGCACCCGCGTATGTCACCGACGACATCGCCCACGCTCGCGATCAATTGCGCTGGTTTGGCGGAATGGTTGGCAACCACGTTGCAGAAATTGTGTCGCGTTACGGTGAGGATGGCGCTGCCGTACCTGCTGCCTTGACCGAATACATCAAGAACAGGCAGGGATATGACTACAACGAACACGG
>CAIXFB010000067.1 GCA_903918595.1 uncultured Actinomycetes bacterium | reverse complement strand
TCCATGCACCGCTTCGGGTTCAGTGAATCTGTACTCCTCACCGCGCTGCACGATGAACGTGTGCGGCACGCACTGGCTACCGGACGCCTCTTTATTGAAGGTTTGACCCTGCACCTTCCGATGGTGCAGCCGGTCGATGAAATCGCGCCTCGCGGAGTGACCGACGGCACCGCTCGCGCACGCGAAGTGATGCGTTGGGCTGGGCTGTGGCAAGCCGAAACCGCCGTGTGGTCTGGTCACGGTGCTCCCGCCAACGTGGTGTGGGTGTCACACCTTGATGAGGCTGAACTGATCGTGATTGCGCGCAGCCTCGATGACACAACGTTGCGCTGCCGCATTGGCTCGCGGCTGTGGTTGGGTGACCGGAAAGCACTGGTTGCATCAGGAACGGTGCTTGCCGTGCACCCCCTTGCCACCGGCACGCATGTGGGCTACCGACAGCGCACCGGTCCTAAGGACGGGACGTTAGTGGTGGTGTCCGGCGGAACCGCGCACGGAATCGGGCTCACCGCTCCCACCCCTGCGGCGTCAATGCGCCAACGCATCGTGACAGCGGGCACCGGGGCACTCGATGCAGCCGGGCGAGCGCTCTCCCCATTCACGTGGGCCAAGAAGCAGCGGTGGTTTGCTGAGCCCCCACATCAACATCACTCGATGATCTGGTTGCCTCACGATTGCGTCCTCCCGCAAATCGGTGATCAACTCAATGCAGATGTGCGATTCACGACGTCGCATTTTGATGCTGTCATCGTCGAATAGTTTCTTGTTCCTCTTCTCTGCGAAGAGTCCACACGTCAGGGGCTCCATCAAAGGGTCCACCGCCTGGATCGTCGAGATCTTCGCTGAACCCATCGTTTCGGACCGGATCGTGTTCGGGGCGATAGATATCGCGGATGACCATGATGCACAGATACACCGTTGCGCCTGCATGAATCAGCACGGCGCCTGAGTAAGCCTCAACGTTCAAGAAGCGGGCTTCTTCAGTTACGTAATCGATCAGGTGCCACCAGATCGCCATGAAGTACACAACCTGACCGATCTGCCAGATGATCAGATCGCGCCACTTTGGCCTGGCCAACACAGCGAGTGGCAACAACCAGATGACGTACTGGGGTGAGTAGACCTTGTTCGTCAAAACGAAGGCAGCGAGCGCGAGGAATAGCAGCTGAGCAAGGCGGGGCCGCCTCGGCGCACTGAGTCCGATCACAGCAACCACGCCACACAGGGCAATGAGCGAGATCATGATCGCGATGTTCGCCCGATCGTCGGGAACTCCGGGAAATCCCAACTGCGGCAACGCATACCAAAGGGATCCGAAATCAATCCCGCGCTCGGAACTAAATGAGTAGAAGTGAAACCAGCCTTCAGTGTTTGCCACCGCGAACGGGATGTTGACCGCAAGCCATGCTCCTGCAGCGCCACCAATGAGCCGTCCGAATGCCGGCCATTTACCCGTCCGGATCGTGAGCACCAGAAAGGCACCGAGGAAAACAAGTGGGTAGAACTTCGCGGCGATTGCGAGGCCGAGCCAGATCCCCGCACCGAAGGTTCGATTGCGCGACCAGAACACCAGGGCAAGTGCGGCGAGCGCTGCTGCGAGAAGATCCCAGTTGATGGTGGCCGTCAGGATCAACACCGGCGCCAAAGCGACCATTGCTGCATCCCACGGGCGCCTTTTCACGACGAGGGCTGTTGCCAGCACGAGCACGATGAGTGGGATGAGTAGCAGGATCACATTTGCGGTGAAGAAGGCGTTTGACGAACTTTCGAAATTCAGTGGTCCTTCAATGGTGCGCGAGAACATCGCACTGATCTGCATGAATACACCGCTGAGCACCGGATACTCCAGTGGCTGTCCGCCCGGAGGGGTTTGTAGGTACGGCAGGTACCCGTCAACAAATCCCCGGAAGCCAAACAGAGCTGGGATGTCGGAGTAACACAGGTGCTCGTAGCGTTCGGGATCACGCCAGCCATCACGCACGCACGAGAAGTCGAGTAGATAACCCAGAAGGTAGCCACCGGTGGCGAGCAGTACCAGTACGCGCAGGGGATTCCAAAACCGGCGAGTGATGCTTGCGTACCGGCCGACCGGTCCACCGATCACATTCGAGCTGGCGGCTACGACTTCATCGCTGTGCGAAGGAAGCACGAATGGCCATCGCCTCATCGTGAATCTCACCCCCGCAAACTAATTAGGTCGGCTCTCTTCTAGAGGCGCATTCGTGCGCCCATCATTGTCGGGGCCGAAGAGATCACCTTGCGCTGGGTCTGGCAGTTCTTGACCGGGCAAAACCTCAGCACCGGGAACTTCCCCGAGTGGTGCCTCGGGATTGATATCGGTGGGGGCGAACTCTTCTTCGATGGGCTCAGGCTCGAACTCGGTGGTCACATCAGGAACAGGGCAGCCCATCGGAACCTCTTCCATACCTGGCTCGAGGAACTCTGGGCAATCCAGTTCCACCATCGCTCCCGCGGGCGGCGGCGGGAACTCCACAACCGGCTCACCCTTCAGGGCAGCCTTCATGAACGCGGTCCAGATCGCCGCGGGAAAGGAACCACCCGTCACGGTTTCGAGACCACCAGTGCCCGCCATTGAGGTGGGCATCCCATTGGAATCTTCTTTGGCCATCATGACTGCGGTTGAGAGTTGTGGGGTGTAACCGGCAAACCAGGCGCTCTTGTTGTCATCAGTAGTGCCAGTCTTCGCTGCTGCTGGCCGTTGGAGTTCGAGTGCT
>CAIXFB010000066.1 GCA_903918595.1 uncultured Actinomycetes bacterium | reverse complement strand
TCGTTATTCCTATCGAGTATGTGACCGGGTGACTGGACCTGATCCGTTGCTACGGCATATGGCCCTTGCCTGGCACCGGCCCGTGGATATAGACGCGGTGAACGAGGCATCGGCACAATTACTGGGCGAGCATGATTTTGTAGCGTTCTGCAAAGAGCGCGACGGTGCAACAACAGTGCGTCAGTTATTAGATCTGCATTGGGAGCGCGATTCTGCAGGGGATGCCATCATGACGATCACCTCAGATGCGTTCTGTCACTCAATGGTGCGCAGCATCGTCGGGTCGCTGCTTCCGGTGGGCGATCACCGCAAGCCCACCTCGTGGCCGTATGAAATCTTGATATCGAAGAACAAGACTGCGGGTGTCACGGTGATGCCGCCGCATCCGTTAGTGCTGGAGGAGGTCGGTTACCCGGAGACCGAAGCGGAGTTGGCGGCTCGACAAGCGCTCACTCGTTCGAGGCGCGCCTTACAAGACTGACGTAACACCGACCAGTTCTGCTACGCGGTGTTGATGCTCATCAAGAGTGAGCAGGGTTGCATTATTTCTCAGGGCAACAGCGATGATCATGCAATCAACGTGTCCGCCAGGGGTAATACCTGCGGCCCGTGCTGCAGAGTAGATCCAAGTCGCTGAATCAAAATCCGAAATGGCATCAAAGGCTAGCCATTCGCGGCTGCGCACGGCATCGCGCAGAGTTTGTGCTTGAGCAGCGGATCGCGCGCCTGCTACAACCTCCATCTGAACTGGCTCAGTGCAAGCCAAAGGTTCAGGTGAGGCAAGCAGCGCACTGACTCGTTGGGAGTGATCATCGCCACGAAAGAAACTGATCCATGCCGAGCTATCGAGCAGGATCATTGCCACTTAGAGATTCTGGATAGTCGAGGTCTGGGAAGGCTCCTCGTAAGGCCAATAATTCGCTGGTGCTCATCGGCTGGCCGGCAATGTGTCGAAGGGCGAGCTCGACGGCTTCACGCTTCGTGGAGAGTTGGTATCGCACCATCACGCGATCTACGAGCTCGTCGTCGATGTCGATATTGGTTCGAGACATCTGGACAGCCTATACACCAACTAGGTGTATAGATAGGTGGCGGATTTCCGCCTTTCAACTTGATGAGGGCCACATTCTCAATGCCGAATTTCGGGTAAGCCTCGGCTAGATTCACAAGATGATCCGTTCATTCGATGCCAGCGCAGTAAACCTTGAGCATCGAAAACTGGATCGAAAAAAGAACAAGACGAACGACGTCACCACGGCGGTTGCTGCCATGGCCCAAGAAGGTGACATGGAAGTCGGAGTGTGGGAGCACTCGGTTGGCACCTCCACTGACACCGAAATTGAAGAGGTTTTTGTTGTACTCGCAGGGAAAGGAACCGTGACCTGCACCGAAGGCGGCCAGATTGATCTCGCGCCCGGAGTTGTAGGCCTGCTCCCGGCCGGTGCCCAAACAACCTGGACGATCACCGAGCCGCTGCGAAAAGTGTGGGTCACACTCTCCTAATCAAGAGCCGAGATACCAACTCTTGGCCTCACCTGATAACCGCGGGTGGGGGAATTGTCCGTTTCGCCCCCTAGGGTAGGCCCGGATTTGGTCCCTAGGGGGCCGCTGGGTAGCCTTGTCCTTTGCTGCCACATGCAGCCTGGTCGTCAGGGATGGCGATCAGTACGCCACACCAGTAATGGTGGGGACAGAATCCGGATCCTACGAGAGAGCAAGGTGGCCCTGTGCGCACATTTAGTCCCAAAGCTGGCGACATCACGCGCAATTGGTACGTGATCGACGCAGCTGACATCGTCCTCGGACGCCTCGCCTCTCAGACAGCGATCCTGCTGCGCGGCAAGCACAAGCCGATTTTTGCCCCGCACGTTGATACGGGTGATTTTGTGATCATCATCAACGCCGACAAAGTTGCACTTTCTGGCTCGAAGCGTGAGCAGAAGTTCGACTACCGCCACTCGGGTTACCCGGGCGGCATGCGCGCCACCCCATACAGCTACCTCCTCGAGAACGACTCTCGTCGGGCCATTGAGAAGGCAGTCAAGGGCATGCTTCCGCACAACAAGCTTGGCCGCGCTCAGCTCAAGAAGCTCAAGGTGTACGGCGGAGCCGAGCACCCCCATGCTGCACAGAACCCGCAGACCTTCCAGATCACCCAGATCGCGCAATAATCCAATTCGATTGCGCTTAGCGTGATCAACGAGAAAGGAATAGTGGCTGTGTCCGACGCCACCATCGAAGACGTAGACCTCGAGGCAATCGACGAGGAGCTTGACGCTCCTTCTGAGTACTCGACATCAACACCCGCCCGTGCTGTCGTGAACCGCGACGTTGTGGTTGCACCCGCTGGAGCCACAGGCCGCCGCAAGGAAGCTGTTGCGCGCGTGCGCATCGTTCCCGGCACCGGTCAGTGGACCATCAACGGTCGCTCACTCGAGTCGTACTTCCCGAACAAGGTGCATCAGCAAGAAGTCAACGACCCCTTCACCTCAACAGGTGCAGGCGGCAAGTTCGACGTCATTGCCCGGATCCACGGTGGTGGAATCTCCGGTCAGGCTGGCGCCCTTCGCCTCGGCATCGCTCGCGCCCTGAACGAGATCGACGAGGAGGGAAACCGTCCGATCTTGAAGAAGGCGGGCTTCCTCACGCGCGATCCGCGTGCCAAGGAGCGCAAGAAGTACGGCCTGAAGAAGGCTCGCAAGGCACCTCAGTACAGCAAGCGTTAGTCCGAGGGCCTGGCAATGGGCCGGCTATTCGGTACCGACGGTGTTCGAGGTGTTGCCAATCGCGACATCACGGCTGAACTTGCGGTTGATCTCTCAGTGGCTGCTGCCCACGTGCTCGGTGATATTGGCGCGTTCGAGGGGCATCGGCCGCGTGCAGTTGTGGGTCGTGACACCCGAATCAGTGGTGAGTTCCTGCAGAGTGCTGTGGTTGCTGGGTTAGCCAGTGCCGGGGTTGACGTCATTGTTGTTGATGTTCTCCCCACCCCTGGCGTTGCTTTTCTCACCGCACAGTTCGACGCTGATCTCGGTGTGATGCTCTCTGCTTCTCACAACCCGATGCCCGATAACGGCATCAAGTTCTTTGCGCGAGGCGGAGTAAAGCTCGACGACGCAATCGAAGATGCGATTGAGGCGCGTTTGCGCGAACCATGGGAACGGCCAATTGGTGATGCGGTTGGCCGGATTCGTTTCGATGACTCCGGTGTTCGCACATACGTTGACTATCTACTGGGCACCATGCCCAACCGGCTTGATGGATTAAAAGTTGTGGTGGATTGCGCGAACGGTGCAGCCTCGGTGGTGTCTCCGGAAGCGATGCGAAGAGCGGGCGCTGAAGTAATCGCGATCCACGCTGCACCTGATGGGCTGAACATCAATGAGGGCTGCGGTTCTACCCATATGGAAGATCTAATGGCTGCTGTTGTTGAGCATGGTGCTGATGCTGGCATTGCGCACGACGGCGACGCTGATCGCTGCCTAGCCATCGATGGCAACGGAAACATTGTTGACGGTGATCACATTCTTGCGATTCTTGCCACTGCGTTGCGCGATTCAGGTGGACTCACCTCCAACACCGTGGTGGCAACTGTGATGGCCAACCTCGGATTCAAAATAGCGATGGAAGCCGCGGGCATCACGCTCGTTGAAACCGGCGTGGGCGACAGGTATGTGCTCGAGGCCATGCGCGATGGCGGTTTTGTACTCGGTGGCGAGCAGAGCGGCCACGTGATTTTGAGTGAGCACGCCACCACCGGTGATGGCACTTTGACAGCGCTGCACTTGCTCGCGCGAGTTGCGCAGACCGGCACTTCGCTGGCCGAATTGGCCGGGGCTGTTGTGAAATTGCCGCAGGTGCTGATCAATGTGAGCGGCGTCGATAAGACTCGCCTTGATCAAGCTCCCAGCGTGATTGCTGCAGTTGCGACTGCGGAAAGTGCGTTGGGGTCGAGTGGTCGGGTGCTGTTGAGATCTTCTGGCACCGAGCCGCTCGTGCGCGTTATGGTTGAGGCAACGAGTGAGGCCGATGCCGCAAAGCACGCTGAAGCGATCGCTAGCGCGGTGCGCGCCGAGTTAACAATCGGTTAGTTCGCTTCGACATTTTCTGGGCGATGACCAAAGTTATCCAGCCGGCAATAGCCATGCCCGTCACGTTTATCGCCAATTGAGCCGCGCTGCCAGCAACCTGCTGCCACTCAGCGAACACGATGCCCACAGCGATATTGCCAGCTGCCGGGATTGTTGTGACCGAGATGAACACTCCAACGATGCCGGTGGAAAGTGAACTGGTCATTGCGAGCACTCCGGCGCACGCTGCGATGATCGCCACGATGAATGACCACGCATTAGGTGTGTAAATGAACTGGGTGCCCGGGCGCGGACCAACGATCGAATCGATATCGATCAGTCCGACCGCATGCGCGATCGCAACGGCCACCGTGGTCACCAGAATGGCACAAGCAAAACCGATCAGCAGGGTGCGCAGCGCTTGGCGCAATAAGTGTGGGCGCTTGCGAACGAGCGCCAATCCCATGGCGATGGTGGCCATGAAATCTGGGCCCAACACCATCGCACCGATCACCAAGATCACCGAGTCGGTAATCACCGCGATGGCCGCGAGCAAGGTGGCCATGGTCATGAAGGCAAGGAAGATTGGGGTGAGGGCGGTCTGCTCGTAGGCGTCTTCGATGACCGCTGCCCAGACCACCTGATCGGGGTTGGGGGAGTCGATCTCGGCGTCCAGCCCGCGCTGGGAGACGAATGTGCTCACCTCGTCGATCACGATGGTGCCTTCTCGGGCGATTCCTGCGGCGGTGAGCTGATCGAGAATGATGTTGACGGCGTCGCGTTGGACTTCGGCCACGAACACATCGCCAGGCGGATCGACGCTCGCGCCGGGGTAATGGGCCAGGCTGGATAGGTGGGTGGCCCCAGAAAGGATCTCCAGTGCGGTGCTGGCCAAGGAGGCCGGAGCGATGACCCGCACTGAGAGCATGGCCCATCCTCTCAAGGTTCCCGCGTAGTCTTGCGGGCATGTGCGGAATCGTCGGCTATGTAGGCCAGAAGCAGGCGCTCGAGGTAGTGGTCTCTGGGCTTCGCCGGCTCGAGTACCGCGGATACGACTCCGCCGGCGTTGCCGTGATCTCCGAGGGCGAGCTTGAGGTCCGCAAGAAGGCCGGCAAGTTGGCCAACCTCGAGTCGTTGATCGGTCAGGACCCACTGCCATCCTCCACAACCGGTATCGGTCACACCCGCTGGGCCACGCACGGTGGCCCCACCGATTCCAATGCGCATCCGCACGTGAGTGAGAACGGACGTATCGCGGTCATCCACAACGGCATCATCGAAAACTTCGCAGAGCTGCGCGATGAGCTCACTGCTGCTGGTGTGCACCTTTCTTCAGAAACCGACACTGAAGTTGTGGCGCACCTGCTTGCCCGCGAGTTGCCCCTTGCCGAGTTTGATCTCACGGTCGCGATGATGCGCACCTGCGCACTGCTTGAAGGTGCGTTCACCCTGTTGTGTCTGGATCCGCATCAGCCTGATGTGGTGGTCGGTGCGCGTCGTAACTCTCCGCTCGTGGTTGGGGTGGGCGATGGTGAGAATTTCCTTGCCTCTGACGTAGCTGCATTTGTGGAATACACCAGTGAGGCTCTGGAACTGGGCCAGGACCAGATCGTGACTCTTACTCCCGATGGTGTCAGCGTCATTGACTTCGACGGGAACCCGGTCATCCCACTCGCTTTCACAATCGACTGGGATGCGTCTGCTGCTGAAAAAGACGGCTACGAGCTGTTCATGCTCAAGGAGATCGCTGAGCAACCGCGCGCAGTGGCAGATACGTTGCGCGGCCGAATCGGGAAAGACTTCCGGATCCAACTCGATGAGGCCAATCTCGACGACGCTGTCATCAAGAAGATTTCCAAGGTCATGGTGATCGCGTGCGGCACAGCTGCGCATGCTGGCATGGTGGCCAAATACGCCATTGAGCACTGGACCCGACTCCCTGTCGACGTGGAACTGGCCAGCGAGTTTCGGTATCGCGATCCGATCGTGGGCCCAGACACACTCGTCATTGCGATTTCGCAATCTGGTGAAACCATGGACACGCTGATGGCCTTGCGTTACGCGAAGGAACAGGGTGCGCACACCCTCGCGATTTGCAACACGGTGGGCTCGACCATTCCACGTGAGTCCGATGCAGTGCTCTACACGCGCGCGGGGCCAGAAGTCGCAGTGGCGAGTACCAAAGCGTTTTTGACGCAGATCGTTGCGGCATACCTTGTCGGTTTGTATTTGGCGCAGGTACGTGGGGCGCTTTTTGAAGACGAAGTGCGTTCGATCCTGCGTGATCTTGACGATATGCCCAGCAAGATCGACCTGGTGCTTGACACGGTGGAGCCGGTGCGCGCCCTTGCCCGCCAACTTGTTGATGCCCGCTCGGTGCTCTTCCTGGGTAGGCATGTGGGATTCCCGGTGGCACTCGAGGGTGCGTTGAAGCTTAAAGAACTCGCGTATATGCACGCTGAAGGTTTCCCCGCTGGTGAGCTCAAGCACGGACCCATCGCGTTGATTGAAGATGGCATTCCGGTTGTGGTGATCGTTCCATCACCGCGGGGGCGGGCAGTTCTTCACGACAAAATCGTGTCGAATATTCAAGAGGTCAGGGCGCGCGGTGCTCGCATCATCGCTATAGCCGAAGAGGGCGATGAAAGCATCACTCCTTACGCCGACGACATCATTCGGATCCCTGAAGTGCCAACGTTGCTGCAGCCGTTGGTTGCCACAGTGCCGCTTCAGGTGTTCGCGTGCGAGATGGCCACGGCGAAGGGTCACGACGTGGATCAGCCGCGCAACCTCGCCAAGTCCGTCACCGTGGAGTGATTCGGTGATTCCTCTGGCGGCAGTTGCACAGGTGCGCGCCGCTGAAGAAGCTGCGATGGCTGCAGCACCGGATGTAGATCTCATGGCCCAAGCAGCGCACGGCCTTGCAACAGTGATCGAGCGGGTGCTCGCCGGCCAGGGGATTAAGCCGGCCAAAGCGCAGGTAGTTGCACTCATTGGCTCAGGCAATAACGGCGGCGATGCGCTTTTTGCCGTTGCTGACATTGCAGCAGCTGGTGCCGAAGTGGTGGCGATCACCACCGGATCAACGTGGCACGAGGCAGGCATGATCGCCCTGCTCGCGGCAGGAGGTGCGCATGTGATTGCTGCCGATGAGGTTGATGATGCCCTCGCCTCGCTCGGTGAATCGTGTGATGTTCTCGTTGATGGGATCGTGGGCATCGGTGGCAGTGGCGGATTGCGCGAAGAGGCTGTGCGGGTGGTTGCGCTCATGGGTGCCGCTACTCCGTTCACTGTGAGCGTTGATGTGCCCAGCGGAGTAGATGCCAATTCTGGTGCGGTGACCGGCGCTGCGGTGCGCGCCGACGTCACGGTGACTTTCGGCGTGCTGAAGCCCGGGCTGCTGATCGCTCCGGGTAAAGATTTCGCCGGTGAAATAGAACTCATTGATATTGGTCTGTCTGCATTCTTAATCGACGAAAAATCCCACATCGCTGTGCTCGAAGGGATCGACGTCGCAACGTATGTGCCCGAACCAGATCCGATGGGTCATAAGTACACGCGCGGAGTGGTGGGCGTTGCTACTGGCTCATCCGCCTACCCGGGTGCCGCCGTGCTGAGTGTGGGTGCAGCGCGCTGGGGCGGGGTGGGCATGGTGCATTACCTCGATCGCAGCGATGGCCTTGCCGCACTGGTGATTGAGCATTACCCAGATGTGATCGCCAGCGGTGCAGATCCGAGAGAACTCCTGCGCGTTACCGGCTGGGTGTGCGGCTGCGGGTTTGATCGCACTGCTGATGCGGACGCCGTCCGCGCGGTGTTATCGGCCGAGCAACCCGTAGTGCTCGATGCCAGTGCGCTGGCGATCGTGGCGAGCGATGATTCCCTGCGCGATCAGATCGCCGCGCGAGACGTTGCGGGATTCACCACGATCATCACCCCGCATGAAGGTGAGTTCGAGAAGTTATTTCCCGGTTTCCTCGCCAAGGGGCGCCTCGCCGCTGCTCGTGCGGCGGCACATGCACTTGGCGTGATCCTGGTGTTGAAGGGACCGGGCACGATCATCGCTGCACCGAGTGGCGAAGTGCGCATCGACACCGAAGGCACCGCGGTGCTGAGTTGCGCAGGATCTGGGGATGTGTTGGCCGGAATTATCGGTTCGGTTGTTGCGGCAGCACATGCGCGTGGCCAACATGCATTGATCGATGCAACAGCTGCTGCGGTATGGCTGCACGGCCGAGCTGGTCGCATCGCTGGCGCGCGCGGACGTCCGGTCACTGCCCTCGAGATTCTGGACAATCTTCCCGAGGCGATTTCCCATGCGCGCCGGGGGGAAGGCGCATGATCCGGGCCGAGGCAGTTGTTGATCTCGACGCGATCGCGCACAACATTGCAGTGCTGCAAGGCATCGCTCCTGATTCTGAACTCATGGTGGTGGTCAAAGCTGACGCCTACGGTCACGGTGCGATTCCCGTTGCCAGACAGGCGCGCGAGAGCGGCGTTAACTGGCTCGGGGTGGCCCTGCCCAGTGAAGCGTTGGAGCTTCGGGCTGCCGGCGACACTGGTCGCATCCTTGCGTGGCTTTGGGCTCCGGGTGATCCAGATATAGATGCGTGCGTTGCGCAAGGTGTCGACCTCTCGGTCTCCTCCACCTGGGCATTGGCTGAAGTGGTTGCATCAGCTCAAGCTGCCGGCACCGCTGCGCGGATTCATCTCAAGATCGACACGGGCCTGAGCCGCAATGGCTGCACCTTGGCCGATTGGCCCGAGCTGGTGACCGCTGTTCTCGCTGCGCGCGATGCAGGTCAGGTTGAGGTCGAAGCGTTCTGGACTCACTTGGCCAATGCCGACGTTGCCGACGATGCCTATGTGCTGATGCAGATTGAGGAGTTCTCAGCAGCAACTGCGGTGGCACAGGCGAGAGGGCTCGAGGTTCCGAACCTGCATGTGGCGAACAGCGCAGGTGTGATTGCGTATCCGGCCGCGCACACCTCAATCGTGCGCACCGGTATTTCGGTGTACGGGCTCTCCGCTGGTGTAGTTGCAGGTGGGGTGCAGGTTGTTCCGGCCATGACCTTGCATAGCCGCCTTGCGATGGTGAAGACGATCCCCGTGGGCACGGGAGTCTCGTACGGCGCCTCGTGGCGGGCCCCACGCGATGCACGCATCGGACTGGTCCCGATCGGTTACGCCGACGGCATCCCTCGGGCAGCAAGTGCGCGCGGAAAAGTGCTGGTGGCCGGCCACCTAGCACCGATTCTGGGCCGGGTCGCAATGGATCAGTTCGTCGTCGATCTTTCCGATCACCCAACCGGCATCGTGGAAGGAGCCGAAGTGACAGTCTTTGGCCCTGGCTCGCACGGCGAGTGGACCGCTGATGACTGGGCAGGAGCGATTGACACCATCGGCTACGAGATCGTGACTCGACTCGGCGTACGAGTGCCACGCCGGTACCGTGGTGCCTCGTGGGCATAGATCTAACCTCCGCACTTCGCATGGCCGGCACCGGGTTGCTGGCCGGCGGCGCATTGGCCGTAGGGGCAGCCGCAGGAGCCGTTCTGGAGCGCACCTTGATGCGTAAGTCGGTTCTCGCCGGTGAAGACGAGTGGGTCGACCAGTACGGAGTGCTGCGTGGCACTGCCATGACCGTGCTTGCTGATGACGGCAACGAAATTCACATTGATATCGACGAGGGTCCCGACGATCTCACCATAATTTTTGCGCATGGTTATGCGCTCAGTTTGGACTCGTGGCACTACCAGCGAGAAGCATTGCGCGGCACGGCCCGCTTGGTGTTCTACGACCAGCGCAGCCACGGTCGATCGATGCGCGCCGATTTTGATACCCACCATGTGGAGCAGTTGGGTGCAGACCTTGCCACGGTGATCGAGGCTTGTGCTCCATCCGGTCCCGTCGTGCTGGTGGGTCATTCCATGGGGGGCATGACGATTATGGCGCTGTGCGCGGCCCACCCGGAATGGTTCGGTGATCGGATCCGCGGAGTTGCACTCATCTCCACCACCGCCGGCGGGCTTAATCAAGGAACGCTCGGCCTGCCCGCACCGCTGGGTCGGTTGGTGCAATCTGCAGCACCGGCATTGGCCTCGAGTTTGGCGGGGCGCAAAGAAGTTGTTCGGCTGCAAGATTGGGGGAGCAGCGATCTTGGTCTGTTGTTGACCCGGGTGTATGCCTTCGGCTCGAAAGCACCCGCGGGTGCCGGCCGTTTTGTCGCGCAGATGGTCTCCACCACTGCACTGGATGTGCTCGCCGAGTTCTTACCAGCGTTGCACGACCACGACAAGCGTGCTGCGCTGCCCGTTCTACAGAATGTGCAGCTCTTGGTGATCGTGGGCGATGCTGATCGATTGACTCCGGTTGCTGCTAGCGAGGAAATTGTGCGCAGCGTGCCAGGTGCGGATTTTGTCGTGCTGCACGACAGCGGTCATATGGCGATCCTCGAGGTGCCTGATCAGATCAATGAGCTGCTTTCGGCCTTAGTGGAGAAGGTGCGCCGCGACCTGCCACCTACCGCTGAACTCTCGTGATCTCAGTGACTGGGCCTGCTGCGATGCAGGAGTTGGGGCAGCGCGTTGCGGGCAACCTTCGAGCCGGAGATGTGTTGGTACTAACGGGCAACCTTGGAGCGGGCAAAACAACGTTTGTTCAAGGGCTTGCGCGTGGGTTGGGCATTGTTGAGCCGGTGACTAGCCCCACATTTGTGATCAGTCGAGTGTTGCCGGCGCCCGGCGGCCCTGATCTGGTGCATATGGATGCTTACCGACTTGGTGGTTCAGCCGAACTACTCGATCTCGACGTGGACGTCGAGGCGGTGATCACTGTGATCGAGTGGGGCCACGATGCCGGCCCGATGATCGCCGACGATGTTCTCGAACTTGTGATTGACATTGATGAGGATGATCCCGATCTTCGCCGCGTAGACGTGGTTGCACGGGGCGGACGCTTCCTTACCGATGATGCGTGGCGCGCGGGTTGGGCCGAGTAATGATCTTGGCGATTGACACCTCCACTCCGATCACATCAGTGGCCGTTGTTGATGGCGATGAGGTTTTGGCAACTGCATCGCACGATGATGCTCGCGGTCACGCTGAAGTGATCGGTGGTCTGGTGGAACGTGTTCTTGCGCAGGCTGGGGTTGTTCGCACCGAGATGGTCGTATGTGGTGTTGGCCCTGGCCCCTATACGGGCCTGCGCGTCGGGATTTCTTTCGCCCGTGCACTCGCTTTGGCCTGGGGTGTTCCGGTGCACGGAGTGTGTTCCCTCGATGCCGTCGCATTTGCAATCCATGCAGAGAACAAGGCCGGCGGTCACTTTGCGGTGGCCCTCGATGCGCGTCGTCGCGAAGTTTTTTGGGCCAAGTACGACGTCACTGGCGACCGTGAACTCGGACCGTTCGTGCAACGCCCTGCCGATATTGATCCTGGCGATCGTGGGCTGCTGTGGTGTGGCCCGGCGGCCGATCTTGTGCGACCAGATGCTGCTTCAGTGCAGTTTCCAGATGC
>CAIXFB010000065.1 GCA_903918595.1 uncultured Actinomycetes bacterium | reverse complement strand
CTTGATAACTTCACTTCCGAACGGACTTCATCTTGTTGGGTACACACGAGCCGCATGGTACCGAGAGAGCGCACGGGACTGCCCCGGTTTTTGTAGCCTCGGGGTTGAGATGTTAGGGGAGTAGGCCTTCGGCGCGTGCAAGTGCATAGAGCTCGAGTTTGGTTCGCGCCCGGACTCCGATGTTGCTGTTCTTATCACGAACTCGGTCCAGGTAGTGCTTGGCCGTATTCGGTGATATGCCCATTCGCCGGGCCACGACAACTTGGGTCAAACCTGATGCGTATAGAACGAGGGCACGGCGCTCTTGGTCGGAGAGATGGACGCGGGTGGGCAGCTGACTCGCATTGCGCATCCCGTTGTTAAACGGCAGACATGGATGCCGGGAGGTAATCAGCTGTACTGCCTGAATGAACTCTTGTGAAGAGGTGGCCTTATCAAGGTATCCCTTAGTCCCAGCAACTGTTGCTGCCTCAAGGCTTTGCGCCGATGGATCATCAACGAGTACAAGTACGTCGATACCGTGCATTGCGAAAGCAGCTATGGACTTGATCTCCTGGCCGGTTGGGTCGTCTCTTCGCGTTCCCAAGACCGCGCACGTGCCGCTAAGGCTTCGACCGGAAAAGAGTGCTTCGCGTGCTGTTGATCCGGAGAAGCAGACACTCCCACGACCAAGGTGAGTCTCGATCAAGCTCACCAGCCCGGCGCGGACCAGTGCCTGAGATTCGATGACCATCACCTGGCTCAACCCAGTGCGGTGGTGCGCGGGTGGTTGGTTGAATTCCAACTCTGGTGTCACCAATGGTGACATAGAACTAGGATTTTGCTGCCCTTGTGGTGGCTGGCTGAGCCAGGCGCCCCGCCGCTGCACACTCTTGAACGAGCGTGATGAGACCCAGCTCAAAAGCACTTTCGGTCACAGCGTCAACGCGTTCCTCGCTGGTTCCAAGGGAGCAGAATTCAAAATCCACCATCATCTTGTGGCGGCGGCTTCGTGAGGTGATGTGATCTGGCGCGCCTCCAAAATCAAAAACGCTTGAACCGAAGGCATAGCTCTCAAGCATTTGATAGCGCACAACCAGCTCATGCCCCTCTAGCCCCAGTTCACGCAGTGCTTGAACTGCCATCATTTGGATCCCAGCAACAACTTCGCTGTCGGCCAATGTCTCAACCGGGAGGAGGTAGGCAGCGGTAACAGCAGGGTGAGCGTGAAGAGCCTTGCTCAGTCCCATGACAATTGCGAGTAGAAGCTTTTCAGGCTCCTCAGGTAGCGGGCCAGTTTGCGAGAAAGCGTCGCCGATGACGATCGCCAAAACTGCCCGGAGTAATTCGTTCTTGCTTCTGTAGTGGCGATATACCGCTGTGTGATGCATACCAACTTGTTGACCCAAAGCGCGGATCGTAAGAGCGTCGACGCCATTCTCATCGATGAAGACCAACGCCGCGCGGGCGAGGGTGTCCTACGTCGTTGTCATGCGTGTCATGATTCCATGCGCAAGGGGTTGCGTATTTCAATCGGCATGAACATTGAGACCACGCTTTCCATTCTGAGATTTAAGCCAGTCTGTGCCCGGGTTGCAAGAAAGCCACTACCCACTTTTATGGGGGGGAGGGGCATCGCAGCGGATGTGACTGTTTCCATCTCGGCTTCGCACATACATCTGCCGTAGCCGGTGCCCAAACAACCTTCGGCAGCCGATATGGGTACCGTTCGACAGTGAACCCTCCCAGCGACAGTCCCGAATCTTCCTTTGCAGATCTGGGCATCCGCCCTGAACTCCTGGCCACACTCACCGCCCTCGGATATGAGGAGCCGACCCCGATCCAGTCGGCGGCAATCCCGATGCTGATTGAGGGCAAGGACCTGCTGGGTCAGGCTGCCACTGGAACGGGCAAAACAGCATCGTTCGCGCTGCCGATCCTGGAGAAGCTCACCGGTGGTGATCGAGGCAAGGCACCCACGTCTCTCGTTCTGGTGCCCACGAGGGAACTTGCCATCCAGGTTTCCCAGGCGTTCCATGAGTACGGCAGAGAGGTAGGTACGCGACTCGTCGCCATCTACGGCGGCGCACCTGCCCGCCAGCAGATTGACGCACTTCGGCGCGGGGTCGATGTTGTGGTGGCGACACCTGGGCGTGCACTCGACCTGTGCAGTAGAGGGTCTTTGGTACTCGACAGCATCCGCACACTCGTGCTCGACGAGGCCGACGAGATGCTCGAAATGGGGTTCATCGAAGATATTGAGTCCATCATCGCTCTCACACCGAAGAGTCGTCAGACAGTCCTGTTCTCTGCCACGATGCCCAAGCGCATCGATAAGTTGGCTGAGCGGCACCTGCGCGATCCGCAACGGATCTCCATCAAGTCTCGTGAACCATCGGCGGATGAGATTCCGCGCGTGCGCCAGATCGCGTACGTCGTGACCCGACAGAACAAGGCAGCGGCGCTCGGTCGGCTGCTCGATGCTGAGGATCCGACCGCAGCGATCGTGTTCTGCCGCACGCGTGGTGGCGTCGACGATCTGACCGACATCCTCACTGCGCGCGGTTATCAAGCCGAAGCTCTTCATGGTGGCCTCACGCAGGATCAGCGCACGCGTGTCCTCGGGAGGTTGCGTTCAGGTGCCACCGAACTGCTCGTGGCAACCGATGTTGCCGCGCGCGGCCTCGACATCGACGTGCTGTCCCATGTGGTGAACTTCGATTTGCCGATGAGTCCTGAGTCCTATGTGCACCGCATCGGTCGCGTAGGTCGCGCTGGCCGCGAGGGAGTGGCCCTGAGTCTGGTGGAGCCGCGAGAACGTCGGATGCTCGCATCGATCGAGAAGTTGGTCGGTGGTCGCATTCGGGTTGAACAGGTTCCCACGATCACAGATGTGCGCCAGGTGCGGCAGCAGCGCACCCGTGACGCCGTGATGACCCTGATTGATGAGCCAGATGCGCAGGCCCGCATGGATGCGAATCGTGAAATCGTCGACGAGATGCTGATCAGCAGTGATCCCTATTCACTCGCGCTCGCTGCGTTCACACTCGCCCATGAGGAGCTGCAGGGCAGCGCGGTTGATGAGGCGGAGCACGATCTCAGTGCCAAAATGGCACCTGCATCAACGTCCGGATCCAAGACATCATCCAAAGGGAATTCCAAGTTCTCGTCTAAGACCGGGTCAAAGTCTTCGACCACATCTTCGACGAAGAAGCGGGAGGCGCCGGCGGGTCCGATGACTCGAATCTTCATCGCGTTGGGCCGTAAAGCTGGTGTGACCCCGGGTGATCTCGTGGGTGCGATAACAGGTGAAGCGGGGCTGAAGGGTCGCGATATCGGCTCTATCAGCGTCCACGAGATGTTCTCTATCGCTGAGGTGCCCTCGGAGAAGGCGCGAAAGGTCATCAAGAGCCTTCAGCACACAAAGATCAGGGGTCGCAAGGTGAATGCGCGGTTCGAGCGCGACTGATCCGTGCCGGCGCACAAAGTGTGTGTCCATGTCCATGCCAAGTAACGCTCTCCCCACCCTTACTCAGCCGTCATGAATCGGTCCAACTCGCGTTTGCTCATTGCACTGACTGGTGTTGTGGCAATAACGGGAGCCATCGTCGGGCAGGGCAGTGTTACGCAGGCCACGGCCTCGACAAGTAGCACTTTTTTCGGGCCGGCCTACTCCTCAGCCGCGTGCACTCCGACCGCAATAGGCATTGCCTTAGGAATAGGCCTCCAGCAATGGAATTCGGCTGTGGGGTTGCCATTGACCCCAACAGGTTCCCCACTTGCCCAGCGGATCGTGCTCGGAGAACTTGATAGTGCGGCAGATCAAACTTCTGTCAGCAATCTGCTCGCGCAATGCGGCCTTTCTCCAGTCATGTTGAACAATGCCCCAGCGGCCTACTATCCGAGTCCGATAACCGCGCCCGGAGACGAGGCGACTCTGGATGCGACGATCGCCGCGGCCGTTAGAACGGACTGGCCTTTGGGACATGGGTGAGCCGCCAGAGACCTACCCCTCGGGTCTGTGATTCTTCAACAAATTACATCTCGAAATGGACAGATGAACACAATTAAGTGGCGATGGCGGTCACAGCGATGGCGATAGCACCAAACAAGACAAGCCCGACGAGGATGCGCAAATATCGAAAGCGCATTCGCTTCGCTCGCGCCTCACCCTCGGGTCCTTCGTATGCGCCCTCGTGGAAAAGGTATGCCCCCACGATGCCACACGTTAGAACAAGCCCAAGCGCGAGGTAGGCAAGGAGAACTGATGCATCCCACACGGTAAATGCACCTGTGAAACCAACTCCGCCGCTCGATGCAAGATAAAAGATGGTGAGGCCAACGAGTGCTGTGCCGCCCGTTCGAATTTGAAAGTCACTGCGCGCTAACACGAGAGTGGCAGCTCCGAGAAGAACAAAAATACTAAGCGGAATATAGAACTTGGTCACGCTGGCTAATGTGCTTCGTGTGAGCGGCACCGTAAAAGACACTCGTGAGTAATTTTCATTCAATTGAGGGTAACTCGTTGTTGAACTAGTTATGGTGTAGTCCTCAAGCTCCCAGCCGGATATTTTGATATCGGCACTCACCTCACTCAATTCATCATCTGCGAGAAAAACGAGAGAGTCTGCGTCAAGAAAACTATGTTCGATGTTTATTGGCAGTTTTTGAGTATCAAAGGGAAAGAGCGATAGGTCAGGACTAAAGGTGAACGTTCCAGAGACCAACCATGAACTCGTGAGTTCGTCTTCAAAAACTAGCTCACGCTTCATCGACTTGGTGTTCAAGATGTCCCACCTATTGACATCACAAGAGGCTGAACAAGTCATCGTGACGTAAAATGTTGAATCGAATTGTCCAGCAGCGAGATCGAGACCAGACAAGTTAGTCATAATGATTGATGTGCTGGCTGAAATGGCGCCCGGGGATGAGTTCGCGCTGTCGAGTGTGGGTGTGCCAGCCTGCGCGGATGGACCGAGCGCTGATCCCAGTGCGAGGAAGTTAAGGGCAAACAGAAATGCGCCAATGAGACCGACGTTATGACGAAGCCTCTTGGAGGCAGCAGAGTTCTTACCCATCAACGGCTCCCTGACGGTGAGTAATCGCCTGATCACATGTGCCTATGCGAAGACTAGGCGACTGGATTATTTCTTTTCCCATCTTTCGGGTTCCAATTCTAGACAAGTTTTGGGGGGCAGGGCCACGCACTACTTGAAGGCCATGCTCCAAGGCTCTGGCATTTCTGGAGGCTAACTATTGCTGAGCTGGTGAAGGTGAGCTTTCATCTGAGGTATTGCGGATTTTCAGGAAATTGGCGAGTGGTGTTGCGGTGAGGCCATAGAGGGTCACCGTCACCATGATGATGATGAAAGCAGCGGGAAGAAGTTTCTCTGCACCAGGAATCTTGAGTGCGATCAAAGCGGTTCCCACACTTGATGCAGCCGCCGCCGCCACAATCCCTCGTGGGTACATCCAACTCATGAAGATTCGATCATTGCGGTCAATGCCAGCTCCCGCTGTTCCGATGGCAACGACGATCGGTCGCACGATGAACACGAGTAGTACCGCGATCAGCAAGGTTGGTGCGAGAAGTGAGATGAAGATGGGGGATGGCACCAGCGCAGCGATGGTGATGAACAAAACACCGATTCCAACAGACACGATGGTGTTGAAAAATGGCTTAGAGGGATCAAGTGTGGAGCCAAATTTAGCGGCGATCTTCGGCGCAGTTACACCCATCAAGAGTGCGGTCATGAGACCGCTGTCGTCGGTCACGGTGTTCGCAAGCCCAGCGGCTACCAGTACTGATCCGAGGAGCACCTGAGTGCCGAGCATTGCATTTTTTCTGACAAGGCGCCCGCCTACGATGAACAGGAACACGCCAAACACTGCAGCCAGGGTCGCAGTCAAGAGCCCAGCAAGGAAGTACTCGATTCCTGATATGAAACTGGACTGGCTACTGGCCTTGAAGATCTGAAAGAGAACCACCGCAAAAATGGCACCCAGCGGATCAAGCAGGGTGCCCTCCCACGTCAAGATGCCCCGCACGCGTGCATCGGGTTTCACTACGTCGAGAATCGGGCCAACCACGGTGGGTCCAGAGACAATCAGAAAAGCCCCGAGGATAAAGGCCAGTCCCCATTCGAAACCGAGAATGTAATGGGCGGCAAGAGATGCGACGATCCAGGTAATTGGCGCACCAATCCAGACAAGTCTGCGCACTACGTTCTTATCTTTCCCACGCAATGGAATTGTTGTCAGTTCCATACCGCCCTGGAACAGAATCACCGCGACCATGAGGTCGACTGCCACTTCAAAAGAAGATCCAAGGATTGTGTCGAATTGAAACTGAGGTGCTACTAGCCCAAAAATGAAACCGACGGGCAGGAGCAACACCAAACCGGGAATTCGAAGATGGGGCGCAATGATCTGGCAGGTGGTGGATAAACCAAAGACAAGTGCGACCGCCAGCATGATCTCTTGAGTGGATAGTTGCGTCATGATTCCTCGGTGTTGTCCCTGTGCCTGCGAAGCCTATCTAAGCCTTCGCTCCGCCAAGCACTTAAAACGACCTATGTGGCTCGATGTCACTTCATAAAGTGGGAGCGGAGATAACCCGCTCGGGGGAGGTGCGCTCTATTGCTAACTCAATGGATCCGGGAGCATTTGAATCCTCATAGAGCGGGATTGTGTGAATCAGCCCTAGGCCCTTGAGGTAGCGCTGTACCTGGACAAATGTGTGTGAAGCGTCATCGATCAATGCGTTGCGAATCTCACTTTCCTCTTCACCCATATGACCTGTTGGCTGAACACCAGTCACCAGATACAGCGGAGTAGTGGGAGGCAGCGTCGCAATGTTTCCATCATCGATGGAGTTGATGATGAATGCAAGTGAGTGGTTGCAGTCGATAAGCACGCCTCCGGATGGAATTGGTCGCTCCGAGGGAAGAATGAATGGACTTTGCAGCGCATTTGCAATTTGCTTTGGAGACTTGAAGAACGATGGCGACTGGATCATGCGAATTACCATGACGATCACGCCCAGCAGCAGGATTCCACATGCGATGGCCACCGGTGCCGCAAGTCCAAGGATTCTTGTTTCAGGTTCCTTGTTGGCAGCATCTGTCAGCGCCTGAACTCCCACGATGAGGATCACCACAAGTCCGAGAGCGCCAAGTAACGGTCCAAGACCCACGAGGAGAAATCCCTTGATGCTTCCCACTACATGACGGCGGTAAAAGACAACACAGGAGAGCCCAGTAATTGCGTAGTAGAAGGCAACCAACGTACCCAAGGCAGAAAGAGTGTCGAGCATTGCATTTTCTGAAATGAGATTAATCACCACGAACCACGTTGCTGCAATGCCACCAGTAACAATGAGTGCAACCCAAGGGGTCTTGAATCGCGGGCTCAAACTGCCGAGTGCTGCAGGAAGTGCGCCACGACGGCCCATAGAGAGTAACGCTCGTGACCCAGGCACCATTGTTGATTGGGTTGATGCCAGCGCACTGATAAACACAGCAAGAAGAACGAGAACGGCAAATGGCCCCAATGCGTCGTCGGCCATGTCGACCATCACCAGACCAGAATTGCCAACCGGGGCGAAGTTCGATGCGCCTAGATACAACACAACCGTTATTGCAACCGCTAGATAGGTCCCCAGCAAAATTATGGTGGCGAGCACCCCAGCCTTTCCCGCATCTGTTGGTCTCTTGCACTCCTCCGCAAGATTGGTCGATGCTTCCCATCCCCAGAATGCAAAGACACCAAGAAGCATCGCCGAGACCAGCGATTGCAGCCCACGGTCAAGCGGGTTAATAAATGCGGTGGAAAAACTCGGAAGGCCATCG
>CAIXFB010000064.1 GCA_903918595.1 uncultured Actinomycetes bacterium | reverse complement strand
TTCGGCTTCATCGAGCAGGCCGATGGCGGCCCGGACGTATTCGTCCACTACTCAGCCATCGACTCCGACGGCTACCGCTCGCTGGATGAGAACCAGGCAGTTGAGTTCGACATCACTCAGGGCCCCAAGGGTCCCCAGGCGGACAAGGTTCGCGTCGTCTGATTCGACTTGATCGAGAAGAAGGCCCAGCCGAAAGGCTGGGCCTTCTTCATGTTCCCCTCAAAGTTCGAGGCTCAATGTGCGGTGTAGCCGCACTAACGAGACCCCGCAACCGTAATTTGGGCCTCCAACTCCGCTGACGGAGTGGCAAGCAACAATTCCGCCAAGCCACCGATCTGCGCAGCAGTCTTTGTTGGAGTTGCACCTGGTGCCATGACATGACTCAGCGTGAGTCGCACGATCGCATCGACAGCCATCTGCAGTTCGAGCGGACCCACTGACATTGGATACGTGGACAGTCGCTGCGTAATCACGAACGACGACGCTGCAATCAACTGTTCAGAGTCAGTGGTCAGCAGCGGTAGCAATTCAGTTGCGGTTCCATCTGGTGAGCCATGTGTTGCAGAGACGATGGTCCGAAGCAGCGTGTTGCCCTGCGCCAACTCAAGGACACCCAACACTGCGGATTCGATCGCTGCTCGAGCATCTACAGGGTGCGCATCGAAGGACTGTTCGACCACAATCAGAAAACTTGTGAGTTCTCCCTCCACCATGGCTTCTGCCAACGCCGGTTTGGTGCCCACCTCGTTATAAACAGTTTGTCTGCTCACCCCAACTGCGTCTGCTACCTGACTCATGGTGACTGATGCCCAACCATTTTCAGCAGTCAGCGAGATGGCAGCGTCAACGATTCTTTGCCGAAGTGATTCGATGGCCATGGGTTACCGACCAGCAACGAACACTGGGACGAAGTCGATCTTGTCGCGCACACCGCAATCCGGGCAACACCATGTCTCTGGAATCGATTGCCAGGTAGTGCCGGCCGGGAAGCCCTCACGGGCATCACCGTGTTCTACGACGTAGCGGAAATCGCAACTGGGGCAGCGGTACTCATTGGCGGCGACATTTTTGGAGGAAGAGACTTTTGTTGCTAGTGCCTCACGAGCCAGGATCGTCGATGCATCTTGATAACCCCACGCCGCCACAATCCGATCACGTTTACGCGGGCTGATGTTTGCCCGCGACATATCGCCAGCAAAGTGCGCAGCAACCCGCGGATCCATGACCCGTCGCCAAGCGAAGGGAACGAGTGAAAGCAAGATCATTCCGGCATAGCCCGTGGGTAGGGCCGGTGATTCGGCATAGTCGCGTAACGACTGATAGCGCCGAGTAGGCGCGGAGTGATGATCGCTATGCCGTTGCAGGTGGTAGAGCAGCACGTTGGTGGCAATGTTGTTGGAGTTCCAACTATGAGTTGGATCGACCCGCTCGTGACGCTCCTTGCCCGGAACACCCACGATGTGCCGGAGCATCCCGTAGTGCTCGAGATAGTTAACGGCTTCGAGCAACGTGATCGCGATGAGCGCCTGCAGGATCAGGTACGGGAAGATCCCAACACCGAGCCAGATCATCATGACCGCCCACAGAACTGCAGTCATCAGCCATGAGTTCAGCACATCGTTTCCAATGCGGAATGGATGCTGACCGCGTCTGGCGAGCCGCTGCGACTCCAACCGCCATGCACTGCGCAGCGAACCCATAACTGTGCGCGGCCAGAACTGGTAGAAGTTTTCGCCCACCCTGCTACTCGCCGGATCAGCAGGAGTAGCTACACGAACGTGATGCCCACGGTTATGTTCAATGTAGAAGTGACCGTAACAACTTTGTGCGAGGGCAATCTTGGCTAGCCAACGCTCATGGCTCTCTTTCTTGTGGCCAAGCTCGTGAGCGGTGTTGATGCCAATACCCCCGATGAAGCCCACAGTGATCGCGAGTCCGATCTTGTTGGCAACAGAGAGGTCGCCCAATGCGATGAAGGCGAATGCAGTAACGAAACCGGCGTACTGAACGGGAAGGAATAGGTAGGTAATCCAGCGGTAGTACCTGTCTTGTTCCAAGCTTTCAATGATGTGATCGGGTGGATTTGATTGATCGAGGCCTGCGAGCAGATCAATGATCGGAACTAGGCCCAGAATCACGATGGGTCCGATCCAGAGCCACACACCTTGCCCGCTCCAAGAAAACATGCCAATGGCAACGAAGGGCAGCAAGGGCATAACTAGGGCAACGAGCCATAGAAAACGCTTGCGGTCTTGCCAGGAATCCATTGAGCTGGTCGAGACAGTCCCGCTGCTTTCCGCGATAGCCACCTGACCCCCTTCACACCTGATTTACAAAATGTAGATACTTGTAAAGCAGGTGTCAAGGGTTTTTGCGAACTAGGTGATCAAACCCCGGCTAATGCCCAAAAGCTTGACGGTGCCGTCTTCCCCCACCTGTGGAACCGCCTGCACCTCGCACTCATATGTGCTGCCATCAGCGCGCAGGTATGTGAGGAAACCGGTGAATGGAATTAACTCCTCACCCTTGCTCGCCGCTTCAGCTAGTGCCTGCATGTAGGCCGCTGAATTAATGGCCGATTCAGGAGTCAGAATTTGCTCCAGCATCTGAGCTTTCGCTTCCTCTGCCGAAATCCCTCGAACCTCATACACCTCTGAACTGACGAATTCGATCGTGCCGTCCAGTGCCATTCTCCACATCACGTCAGTGGGCAACTCCCCCAGTGGAACCGCACTGCGCTCATTTCGATTTTCGTCAGCCATACCAACTCCCCAGCGATTAACCCACCATGAGTTCAGCGCTCAACTGTGTGCCAGATCCTAGGGGTACCCGCGCCCAGTGAACACATAATTCATCCATCATCCGGGAGCCAAGTCCGGCTACCCCGGTCTTTGACGTGCCATTGTCCAAAACATTCACGGTGAGCTTGTCCCCGGTTAACGTGATGGAGACACATACTTCCGCGGCTTTGCCGTGCCGAATGGAATTTTGCACCGCTTCCACTACAACTTCGATTGCGCATTCGCTCGCTGTCGGCGACGCGCTCAAGGCTTCAGTTGCTTCGGGGGTAACTTCCCACGTCACGACGCAGGTGCCTTCCCAAATACTGGCCAAATCATGACAAGCCTGGAGGACATCACTTGACTCAGTCGCACCTGACTTGATCTTGGAGACTGCTGCCCCGATATCTGCGCGGATGGAGCGAACCACCTCATCATTAGGAATCCGGTGATCGCTCAAGCGCATGGCCGCGACATACAAGGCCGCCTGCAGTGAACCATGGAGGGCATAACCGAGCCGGCGGCGCACGACCCAGAGCCGTTGCTTCGAAACGTTGATAGCGGCGCTCAAGGCTTCGATGTGCCTTCGCAGGATTTCCTCACCGCGAATTTCATGAATACTTGTCACGGTTGCTAGGCCACTCAGGACTCCCATCAACGCTCCACCTATCAACGATCGGACAAGAGCCGACGGTGGAGTAGGTGAACCAAGAGCTACCACTATGCCTGCACCAATCGTAACCACAGCTGCGTTGAAAACAATCGTGAGCAACACCCCCCACCAGAGTCGGATCTGCCTCTCACCTGCAAATCGACGAGCTGTTTGCAGCATCAGCCAAATGATGACTCCAAGTAGCGGTGTGTAGATCACTGCCGTGAGCAATGTCGCTAGCCATTCGATCTGACCAAACGTAAAGAGGCCAACAATCACGGCCGCCGGAATTGGCCAGATCATTTTTGAGAAAACGACGGTTGGTGGCAGAGAAGTACGCTCAACTTCACCCTTGGCCGCAGGAATAGCAGTGATCGGTGGCAATTTCACCGGCTCTGAAAGGTAGCGGCTCATCGGTCGAATGTCGTCGTCCACAAAATTCTGCAACGACATAATCAGGTGCTGCGGGTCACCGCCTGCCGCTACGGAATGTAGCTCGCTATCGATATCGCGAAGTCTCGGCTCAACTGTGAGGCCCATCTGAATCGCGAGCCGGTCATCTAGCTCAATGAGCTTCTGACTCAATCCGAGATCGAGTCGAGCCAACTCGCGCCGCTCGCCTTCCAGCATCCTCATCCGATTCGCATGTTCTTTCCGGACCGAGACTCGGTACGCAATCACAAGGAGGAAGCCGGTCTGGGTGATGACATCGCTCACCAACCAGTGGGTCCAATCCACTGTCGATGAAACAGCCAACTCAGTGACGGTCAGGTCCATCACTAATCCTCGCGCACCCGTTGCCAACAAGAAAATGAAAAAGGTGCCCAGCGACCAGAAGCGAATCGAGGCAAATCTGTGCAGCAGCCAACCCAAAGATGGCAGGGCGACCAGAATCACGAGTTGTCCGAGACCGGCAATACCCAGCCAGGCCCATGGAGAACCACCAAAGATGACACGATCAAGGGTGAGAGCCACCAGAAAACCGAAAGGGGCATAAATCCACGCGACCAGGGCACTCGTGGAGGAGGGAACACCTAGCCGACGCCAGGCTTTCCGGACACCAGAGGAGCGCGAAGGAGCTCTCGCCTCTGGCTGCATTGGCACATTGTGTCCCAGCTTCAGAGCCAAAAACGAAAGTGCCTCTTCTTAGTCGATCAAACTCCGCTACATCCTGCTTCTGTCAGATATTCATTCGCTGCCGCGGAGTCATACCCGCCGCGATGTAGCACTGATCGATGAACTCCATGTGGCGAACGGCCTCATGTTGGTCAGTGATGTTGGTATTTGCACCCTCGCCAATAGCTCGGGTGAGGGCCTCAAGTTGATACGTGTATGAGGAACGAGTACCTAGATCCTCGGTCCGAGATTCGCCATCAACAGTCACTGTGAGGCTGCCGTCAACGTGCGGGCGCACAAACGATGGAACAAGGATGCGTCCCTTTGTTCCCAGGACCCGTACCTCCGTGTGGTACTGGTCGTATTCACTCACTGCTGGATCTGCATCGAGGGCCAACATGTCGCATCGAGCAATCGCGGATCCACCGTTGGGTAGTAAGAATCGAGCGGCTAGTTCTGAATCAACCTTGGGTGCGTATTCAGCAGACATCGCTGCCACAAGTTTTGGTTCACCACCCATTACCCGGGCGATGGAGCGAACCGCATGCAGGCTATAAACGCCGATGTCCATCATCGCACCACCAGAGAGCTCCCATGAAGTGCGCAGATCATCCACGCCAGGATCTGGCATCACGAACATCGCATCAACATCGCGCACTTCACCGATCTCACCACTGGCGATGATCTCGAGCATCCGCAGATAGACCGGGTGATAGGCGTGGTGAAAGGCCTCCATGAACACAAGACCGGTCTCGTCAGCAACGGCTGCAACCTCGCGAGCTTCGTCAGCATTACTTGCAGAGGGCTTCTCTGCCAACACATGCTTGCCAGCGCGCATCGCGCGGATGTTCCACAGCGCATGCATTCCATTCGGCAGCGGGTTGTAGATCACGTCGATGTCAGGATCAGTGAGAAGGTCTTCATACGATTCGTGCACTTTGGCAAAGCCGTGCTGGGTGGCAAATGCTTCACCGCGAGCCTTGCTGCGAGCTGCTACTGCCGCCAATTCGGCGCCAATGCTGTGAGCCGGCTGGATCACCGCCATATCGGTGATGCGGGCTGCGCCTAGGACACCAATTCGTAACGGAGCATTTGTCATGGTGAGACAGTACCGAACATCACCCCAGGCGAGATTGTGATCTCCACAGGTCGATCGAGGGAGTATCAATCGCAAGGACATCGATGGCCGCAACTTCAGCGGCACTGAAGGCGAGGTTTTT
>CAIXFB010000063.1 GCA_903918595.1 uncultured Actinomycetes bacterium | reverse complement strand
GTCATGGGGACGTAGGCGAGCAGCGGCACCCCGAACACTGCCCACGCCCGCTCCGGGCTTATCTCCCATGAGTTCGACAGCGCGACAGGGAGCGATGCAGCAAGTCCGGCCAGCATCCACACGCCAGCGACGACGACTCCACGAAGCGCAACGGGCATTTTCTTCAGGTGCGGGGTGAAGAGTCGTTTTCCCCATCCCACCACGAGTGCACCCATAAGGGCGATCCACACGGCACCCGCTACACCCCAGAAGGCGCCGTAGGCGCGGATAGCCGTCATGAGAATTGCTGAAAAGAGCAGCGCGGTCAGCCATCCCGGCCGGAAGGGGCTCACGGTGAACGCGTCGGAGACGATCAGCCTCGTGGCGGCCCACCTCGTCCGGGGGCGTTCCTGTGCCGGGTGAACCGGGGGAGATGAGACAGCGTGGCTCAGTGGGCGCACGACATCGGACGAGAGGTCATGAATATTCGTGGCGATCACGGTGAGCTGGGCGGCAGCGGCAACTGCCGATGAGGGTAGTTCGCGCAACTGGGCGATCAGGATGCGCATGCGAGGGACTACATCTATGCGCGTCTGCTCGCGCGTTGTCTGAAGCTGGTGCGTGGAGAGGTTCAGAGCCTGCTCGACTGCCCGCTGGCGTTCCTGCACGTCCAGCCGAGTGACGCGATGGGTGCGGTAGCCATCAACGATCAAGGTGGCGATGCTGAGCCAGAACAAAGCGAGGATCGCGCCCGAGGCCGCTCGGACAACGAACTGCGGATCTACGACCAGGCCGAGTGCGTGTGCAGTCCATCCGACTCCGAGCCCTCGAACAGCACCTGCGAGTAGGAACACCACCAGCACAATCACCACGGATCGGCGCGCTCGCAGCAGCAGGTGGGCGATCCATAGAACCAACCCAGCGGCCAGTGCACCCACGAGTGCTGTCATTAGCCAGAAGAGAGCACTTCCGCCGTAGAGGTTGCGATCGTGGATCACGGCGGTGGTCAGGGAGGGGGCGAATGCAATCATCCATGTCCACACGCTGGTGGCCGAGGGGCTTGCCAGCCGACCAATGGTGAGACGACTCATGATGGTGGCTCTGTCCGGGGGATGCCCATCGTGCGCGCGAACAGCATCGCTGCTTTGACTCGAGCATTGCTGCGTGAATCAGCGCTCAGACCCAACGTGGTGAAGAGTCGATTCACCATGGTCTCGACCGAGCGTACGGTGACACCGCGCTCGCGCGCGATCATGTCGTTCGAGTACCCCAGAGCGATCATGCGAAGAAGCACGAATTGAGCCGCAGTGAGTTCGGCAAGCTCTGTGGGTACGAGTTCGCTGTGATCGGGGCGAGATGGCACCACATCACTCAGGACCGCCTCCAGTGCGTTCACGATCTCGTCGGGATCGGACACTTTGCGTTTCATGAGGTAGCCAACCGTGGGGGGCAGCGACGAGCCGGGAGCTAGAGCGGTGGCGGACGGGTAGTTGGAAAGGATCAGCACCCCGAACTCCGCTACCCGATCGCCGAGTGCACCGATCACCTCGAGACCTGATGGCCCATGTCCGAGGTCGAGGTCGACGATGAGTGCGTCGGGATAATGCGTGTCAATGAGTTCGAGCGCGGACTCGGCATCTCCCGCCTGGAACGTGATGAAGCCCCGTGCCTCAAGAATCTCCGTGAGTATGCCGTTGAGGAAAGCATCGTCCTCGATCACGAGCACCTTGCGTTCGATCTGCATAGGAAAACCGTACGGGTGAGATAACCGAATGTCGGGCTTTGTTGAGATAACCGAACCTTCGCGCAGCTCGGTTGGGTGGGAAACGTACGTTGAAGACTGCAATTTCGCACCCTCGCCAAGGAGCCTTACATAGGACGAGCACGGCGCATTGCGGCCGGCGGCTGGGGTGAGTCGTCTGCGAAGTAGCACGTGCGGTTATCTCAACTGCGCGGCGCTCGCAACGGTGGTTGCGACCTATCCTCAAAACATCTGTCATATGACGAGAAGGAAGCCGTGTTCGATTCCGCTTTTGCGCTGCATTCCGGCCCACGCCGCTGGGTCGCCCTCCTCGCGATTGGGGCTGTCCTTGCAGCTCTGCTGACAGGCGCCCAAGCCCTGCTTGCGCCGCCGCGTGCGGAGGCAGC
>CAIXFB010000062.1 GCA_903918595.1 uncultured Actinomycetes bacterium | reverse complement strand
TCGATCAAGGACCGAGGTCGGCGTCCAATCGCAGCAGCTCAGCGCGCAGTTCATGGGCGATGCCTGGCACAACGGCCACCAGCAAGTCTGAGGGCTCCCCACCGCGCAAGAAGCCGACCTCAGCTCCGGCTTCGGCTGCGAGCAGCATTCCCGCAGAGATATCCCAAGCGTTCAGACCCCGTTCGTAGTAGGCGTCGAAACGTCCTTGAGCGAGCCAGGCAAAGTCCACCACTGCGGCGCCGAGGCGTCGGATATCGCGCACCTGAGCGATCAATTCCAGGATTACCGCTGCCTGCGAGACTCGTCGCTCAGGGGCATACCCGAAACCCGTGACGATCATGGCAAGGCCCAGGTCATGACATTTCCTGACATTGAGTCGGGTGCCTTGATCCCCCTTGATGATCCAGGCTCCCTGACCGCGAACCGCGATGTAGTGCTCATTGAAGGCCGGGGTGGAAATAACACCCATTTCCGTGACTCCGCCCTGCTCCATTCCGATCGACACTCCCCACATGGGAAATCCGAAAAGATAGTTCACGGTTCCATCCAGCGGGTCAACTACCCACCGGACTCCGCTTGTGCCAATGCGTTCTCCACCTTCCTCACCGAGGAACCCATCATCAAGACGCTGGCCGAGGAGTCCTTCAATGATCATTTCCTCAGCGGTTCGGTCCATGGCCGACACCAAATCCGTGGGTGTTGACTTCGAATCCACGGTGAGATCGTCTGGTCGTTCGTTCAAGAGGAAATCTCCCGCCTTACGCGCGGATTCCCATGCCAAAGGGAGAAGTGGATGCAAGGTGAGGAGCTCAGCAAGAGGCATTCTTTCAGGCGCCGTCGATGTCATGGCCCCATCCTGCCCCATGGCTGGTGCGGGGTAGCCTGCGAACATCATGCTAGGGATTTATCAAGAAGCGTTGCGTCTCCCAGGTGCGGCAGCTTTTTCCGCAGCCGGCTTCTTTGCGAGGCTCCCCATAGCCATTATTGGCTTGGGAATCGTCCTCATGGTCAGCCTCAAGACCGGCTCCTATGCATTTGCTGGCCTACTCTCCGCATCGTTTGCTCTGATGGCGGCAGCTGGTGCGGTTGCCACGAGTCGGTGGACTGACCGGGTTGGCCAATCGCGCACACTTCCCTTGCTCGTTACCACCCATGCGGTGGCCCTCGTACTGTTGGTCGCTGCCGTCATGACTGACCAACCTGCGCCCTTGCAGATTTTGGCGGCCCTAGTCGCCGGCTTCCTGCAACCCGCCAACGGATCATTCGTACGAGCCCGCTGGGTGGCCATTGCCCCATCCACGCCAATACTGCGGACCGCTTTTGCGTGGGAGAGCATCCTTGACGAATTGATCTTCACTTTTGGCCCCCTCATCGCATCGGTACTGGCCCTGTATGTGGGAATAGCCACTCCCCTCATCGCCGCTGCGGTGATTGTTTTCGTGGGTGGTTGGTCTTTGGCGCTCCAGAAAAGAACGGAACCGCCATTACATCCCCGTCAATCACTAGATGAGGACGCGGGTAAGGGCAAAAGTGCGATCTTTCAGATTGGAATGCCCGCACTCGTTCTCGCAGCGGTCGGTTGTGGTGCGCTGTTCGGTGCTTATGACGTTGCTGTCGTGGCGTTTACCGAGCAACGCGATCAAGCAGGTATGGCCGGTGTAGTGCTCGCGCTGTGGGCTTTCGGATCGCTTATCGGAGGCCTTTTCTTTGGCGGACGCCGTTGGTCCTACAGCCTTCCCCGCCTTCTCATCCTGACCTCGCTAGCTCAGGTCATTGTGGTATTCCCTGCGTGGTTACTGGGCAGCATCCCCATGTTGCTCCTCGCCTCCTTCATCGCCGGAATAGCGGTCGCACCAACCCTCATTTCGCTGTTCTCACTCACTGAACGTCTCATTCCGTCCCGGCAACTGACCGAGGGTCTCACTTGGGCGAACTCGGCCCTGGCTATTGGTTTTGCCCTTGGCAGCTCCTTGGGCGGTGCTTTGATTGACAACATCGGGACCTCGGTAGCTTTCCTACTGGCGTGGGCTGGCACCCTGCTCACCTTTGTTGTCGCAGTTCTCGCACGAAATACTTTCCATCGAGGTGCTTCGGGTCGGGCAGCTCCCATTCCGGTTTCCTCCCCTATCGAGGAACCGATACCCGGGGCCACCAGTACGGGCTTCATAGATCCCAGCACCCACTAGGGATCCCGTCTCGAACGCCTTTCTTGAAGCACTAGGCCACGAAAGAAAAGTCCACTTCTTTACACCAGGTCATGCACAAGAGACCAGCTCCGCGATAGGTTCTCCCTGCGACTCATTCCCACCACCGGAGAAGCCGGGGTACTGACAGTGGAGGCCACCCTGCAACCGCTCAATCCTCGCGAGATCCAAACCCGGGTTCGTTCCGGTGAATCTCCCGAGGTCATTGCTGAGGCAAACGGTTGGCCTATTGATCGGGTTCTCAGGTATGCAGAGCCACTTCTCGCCGAACGCGCCTACATTGCCGGTCTCGCGCGGAATGTGGAAATTCGACGCTCCCGGGGCGGGGCGACTTTAGAAGAAACAGCTCTCGCGATTATCAAAACTGAAGATCCCGCAGTGTTGACGTGGGACGCCTACCGCGAGGCTGACGGAAAATGGATCGTCACAGCAGCTATGGGAACCTCGCTTGCGACGTGGACGTACGACGTTACTGGGAAATCTGTCCACCCCATTGATGCCGGAGCCAAGAAACTCATGGGCGTTGACGCGGAGCCCGTTGATGCACTTGATCTCATCGCTGATGAGCCTGCTCCCGCCTCTGACACTGTTGTCATCGAACATCCCGTCCATGCTGAGCGCCCCCGCTTGGTTGCCGTTCCTGAACCGGAACCTGAATATTCTCACCATGACCAGGTGGATCAGAACGTCGTTGAAGACGATTCAGTACTCGACTTAGACATACCTGTTGCATCGAC
>CAIXFB010000061.1 GCA_903918595.1 uncultured Actinomycetes bacterium | reverse complement strand
CCGAGCAACAAGAGCAATGGCTTGATCCGCTGCTCGATGGAAAAATCCGCAGCTCATTCGGTATGACCGAACCCGACGTTGCATCCAGTGATGCCACGACCATGGAGACGACTGCTCAGCTGATCGGCGATGAAGTCGTCATCGATGGCCGCAAGTGGTGGACCACCGGCATCGGTCACCCGGACTGTGAGTTGATCATCACGATGGCGGTGACTGATCCCGAGGCAGATCGCCATCACCGGCACAGCATGGTGCTCGTTCCCCGCAATGCACCGGGAGTGAAGGTCGAGCGCATGCTCTCCACGATGGGGATCATGGACGAGCCGTTCGGTCACGGCGAGGTGTCCTTTACCAACGTTCGCCTCCCTGCCTCCTACATCATCGGCGGCCCCGGTCGGGCATTTGAGATCGCACAGGGTCGACTCGGACCCGGACGTGTCCATCACTGCATGCGCTTAATCGGCCTGGCGGAGCGCTCGCTCGAACTCGCCTGCGAACGTTCAGTCGCGCGTTCAGCGTTCGGGAAACCACTCATCGACCTCGGCGGAAATCGCGAACGCATCGCAGATGCCCGGATGGCGATAAACCAAGCTCGCCTCCTGGTGCTGCATGCCGCATGGAAACTCGACACTTTCGGTTCCCGTGGATCGGTGAATGAAGTCAGCCAGATCAAAGTCGTGGTGCCGTCGATGGCGCAACAGGTCATCGACATGGCGATGCAGTTGCACGGTGGTGCTGGCATGAGTGAGGACTTTCCGCTGGCCGCAGCCTGGACCAGCGCTCGAGCTTTGCGCCTCGCAGATGGACCCGATGAAGTGCATCGCGGCGTCGTCGCAAAGTTTGAACTTGAGCCTTATCGCAACGGCTCAACGTGAGTTCATCGTGAGCTCAGATTTCACTCCACCAGCCGGCGCCAGCGCTGTCCGGGCAGAAGACGCATTTGATGTGTCTGCAGTGCTCTCCTGGCTCAGCACTCAGGGAATCGAACTGACTCTGACGGATGCACCTGATGCCGTTGTGCAATTTCGGGGTGGGGCGTCGAACCTCACCTACCTGCTGCGCTGCACATCGGAGGGCGCCCCACGCAATGTGGTGCTGCGGCGACCACCCCACGGCACCAAAGCAAAGAGTGCCCATGACATGACCCGTGAGTTCACCATTCAGTCGCACCTAGCAGGCGCTTACCCCTTTGTTCCGAACATGGTGGCGCTCTGCACTGACCAGTCCATCATCGGCAGTGACTTCTACGTGATGGATTACATTCCCGGCGTTATTCTGCGAAAAGACCTGCCACCCGGCTGGCACCTGACTCCGACTGAAGTTCGAACCCTATGCATGTCTGCACTTGACCGACTCATCGAATTGCACTCGATCGATCCAGGAGCTTTGGGCCTTGCCGAATTGGGCCGAGGTCCGGGCTACGTGGCCCGGCAGGTGAAGGGATGGTCTGAGCGATACGAACGGGCTCATACGCCGAATGCACCCGACTACCTCGAGGTGCGGGAGTGGTTGGCCGCCCAGCAGCCACAAGATTCAGGCGCGTGCGTCATCCATAACGATTTTCGTTTCGACAATATGGTGTTGAACGCAGCTGCGCCGCACAAAGTTCTGGGGATCTTGGACTGGGAAATGGCCACCGTTGGCGATCCGTTGATGGACCTTGGCGGTTCCCTTGCCTATTGGGCTGAGGCTGACGACGACGAGTTCTTCCAATCCTTCCGGCGCCAGCCCACCACTGCCCCCGGCATGCTCACGAGATTTGAGGTTGTTGATTACTACGCGGCGGCTACCGGTCGCACGATCACACCTCAGGCTTGGCGGTTTTATGAAGTGTTCGGGCTCTTTCGATTGGCTGTGATCGCGCAACAGATCTATTACCGGTTCCATCACGGTCAAACCACGAACCCTGACTATGCAGCGTTCTTGCCGGCCGTGACCTACCTAGAAAGCCGGTGCCAGAGAATTATCGCTGGGAACCCCACGTGAAGGCGTGGGTCAAAGGCGTTCTCATTGCCGTCGTCCTAGTAATTGCGGCTGCACTGTTCACTACCTGGTGGGTTCAGGGGCTGAGCAACCCAGCAGCAGAAGCGCTAGAGCGCGCAACCGCAGCGTGTTACCTGGTAGACAGCAACGGGAGTGGCACTTTTGTTGATAACACACCGGGATTTGAAGGTGAATCAGCAGATGAGGCGCTCAATTTTTTTATCACCACATATGGGAAAAGCGCAGAGCTAGCCCAACGAGCACAAGAAGACGATCCCATCTGGAGTTCTCTGGCAGAAGCCACCACAGCAATCACAACGGATGCACAAAGCAGCCTGACGGTGATCGCAGATTACGACGGACTCATCAATGCACCGGAGGATGCGCAGCAGAGTTACATTGACGCAAGCGAGCGCATCAACGCGAACGTGGTCTTTGTGACCGAGACCTGCAATTCACTTCGGATCT
>CAIXFB010000060.1 GCA_903918595.1 uncultured Actinomycetes bacterium | reverse complement strand
CTCCTTCAAGATGCGGGGTTCGATTCGACGGAAAACGATGACGCCAGCAATAAAGAGCACCACAGCAACAGTTATGGAAATTCCAAATGCAAGAACCGAGTTCACTTCCTCTGGCCAAAAACCCACCCGATACATACCAAAGATTCCGACGAGTGGGTTGAGTTCGGCGAGGGTGCGGAATTCTGCTGGGATATTCGAAACCGAATACAACACCGATGAGAGATAGAACATTGCACGCAGCACGATCTTGACAATGCGCGCAAGATCAGGGATCACCACGGCACTTGCCGCAATCAACAGCGCCAGCCCATACATCAAGAAGAATTGCAAAATGATCGCAAGTGGGAACAACACGATGAGCGGTCCAGGCCAAAAACCAGTCACTGCAATGGCTATCAGAATCACCGGCAGCGAGAAGAGGAACTCCACCGTCGAGACCAACAGCACACGCAAAACCCACAATTGAGTGGGCAACAGGCTCACCCGCAGTTGGCCGCCGTTCTTTGCGAAAACCTTGGTCGAGGCGTTAATCCCCTTGGAGAACCACCACCACGGCAAAATCGCGAGGGAGAGGAAGAGCAGATACGGCTGCAGACCGAGGCCGCGGGGGCCCAACAGGATCGAGAAAACGAACCACAGGACCACCGACATGCCTAATGGCTCAAGCAGGGTCCAGAGGTAACCGAGTCGAAATTTGGAATAGCGTCGCTGAAGGTCCCGTTGGACCAACATGCGGAGCACCTGACGGTGCTCCCAGATAGAACGCACGCGGTTTACGATAGGGCACCTGCACAACTCCACCCTTGTTGCCACGAACTCCGTGCAGCGATTACTGAAGGATCGGACCGCAACGTGCCCGCTAACGCGCCCTCGCGTGAGTCGTGGCTGACGCGACGGTCAAAGTGGTTTGCCCGAGGTGTCGCAAACCGACTCAGGGATTTCGGCGCCGCCGAGCCTGAAGGATTTGAACTCAGCGATGTGCCGCAGGCTGATGTCTGCCTCTACTTTGCCGATCAGCCCAGCAAGCTCTATCAACTCGCCCAATGGCTGCCGATTTTCGAGGCGCGCACCGACATCACAACCGTGATCGCAGTGCGTCATGTGGAAACCTACGATGCACTCCTTGGCACAACTCCGCTGAAGATCTTGCTGGTTCCTCGATATGAAGTGCTGATGGCGATGTACGACCGAGCGAACTTCCACGCCGTCATTTACGTCAATAATGGCTGGACCAATTTCCAATCCCTGGCCTTTCAGCAGGCTGTCCACATCCATGTGAATCACGGTGAGTCAGACAAAATCTGCATGGTCAGCAATCAGGCCAAGGCCTACGACAAAGTTTTCGTTGCCGGCGAGGCTGCGATCCGGCGCCATCAAGCAGCACTCGCATGGTTCGATCCCAGTCACCTAGTTCGTGTGGGGCGTCCGCAACTTGATCTTGAAGTCGTCAATCCGCTCGGCGCTCACGATGGGCCCACAATCACCTACGCCCCCACCTGGGAAGGCGAAGACGACGCCAACAACTACACCTCCCTTGATCTCTATGGTGTTTCGATCATCACCGCAGCGCTGGCCCAGCCAGGTGCCCGTGTGATCTACAAGCCCCACCCCCGCGTTCCCTCCTCCGATGATGCCGGTGTGCGGGCCGCTCATTCGGAAATTGTTCGAATGATCAAGGCCGCTGCTGCAGCAAATCCGGAGGCAGGTCACGCGGTGATGATCAAGGGAAACGTTCTTGGGGTGATCCGAGGAACTGACCTCATGATCGCTGATGTCTCGAGTGTGACCCTCGATCATTTGTATCTGCGTCCCGATGCGCCCATCGTGCTGTGCGATCGCCGCACCGAACGCGATCTGCTGCTCTCGGATGCGCCCCTCGCCGCCGCTGTGCACGTTCTCGATCAGAACAACGTGGCAACCCTGGGCGCTGATCTTGCGCAACTCATTGGGAACGATCCCAACCGCGATCAACGCCATGCCATGCGCGATTTCTACTTCGATGGCATTGCTCCCGGAGCTAGCACCGAGCGGTTCTGGCAAGAACTCACCACTGCCATGCATGAGCACGACTCAGCGATTGGAAACTTGAGTCGGATCCGCGTTGTGCAAAACCTCAAGAATGAGCAGCAGCCAAAGGAGCCCGCATGAGCGTCAATGCCGTCATTCTCGCAGCTGGAATGGGCACTCGCCTTGGTAAGCCATGGCCAAAGCCGTTGACCCCACTCGCTGATGGGCGCACCATCATGGCCCAGCAAATGGACAACATGCAGGCCACATTTGGCTCCGATCTGCGCGTCACCACAGTTGTCGGCTTCAAGCTTGAGCTGATCCTCGAGGCTTTCCCCAACGTTTCCTACGTCTACAACGAGGCATACGACCAAACCAACACCAACAGGTCACTGCTCAAAGCGCTCCAACTGTCGGGAGATGGCGGCGTGCTCTGGATGAACGGCGACGTCGTGTTTGACCCCGCCCTCCTCGAACGAGTGCGCCCGCTCATGGAAGCCAATCAATCATTCATCTGCGTCAATACCGCCGTTGTTGGTGAAGAAGAAGTGAAATACACCGTCGACGCAGCTGGCAACGTTGCCCTGCTCTCGAAGCAGGTTGAGAACGCACTCGGTGAAGCCGTAGGTATCAACTACGTCGCATCGCAAGACAAGGAAACCTTGATCACTTGGCTCGCTGCCTGCGCTGACTCCGATTACTTCGAGCGCGGAATCGAACTTGCCATCGACAATGCCGGCCTCGCCGTTACCCCCGTTGACATCTCTGACCTGTTTGCCGTGGAAGTTGACTTCGAAGAGGACCTCTCGCGGGCTAACGCGCACCTGTAATCCGACCTCTGTCTAAGTTCGAGCCTCATATGGCGGTTCCGGGGTGACTGATCCGCGATTTCACCGTCATTTGAGGCTCCAACCTCGATGGCGGCGAGTGGGAGATTAGCGGGGCGGATTAACGGTCAATGCGGGAGAAGAGTCGCTCCCACTGATCAACAATTCGATCCAAGGTGAATTCTTGAGCCCGTTCGCGGGCATTCCTCGCCAATTGCTCTCGACGCTGCTCGTCTTCGATCAAGAAACGAATCGCTGAGGCCAAATCGGGAATATCGCCACGCGGAACCAGCTCCACAGCCGGATTCAAATCACCTCCCGCGAGCAAACGCACGCCACTCGAACAGTCGGTTGCAACCGACGGCACACCACTTGCCATGGCTTCCATCAGGGCCAACGGCAGTCCTTCTGTTCGAGATGGCAGCACAAAAACGCCCAGTTCGGAGAAGACCGACGAGACATCGGCAACCGGTGCCATCATCCGCACACCACGCAACGCCGCTGCTCGTTCGCGGATCGAAGACTCTTGGGGCCCATTTCCCACCAGGAGCAACTCCCAAGTGGGCACCTCGTCAACAATCAATGACCACGCTTCAAGGAGATCCTGCACTCCCTTTTCTTCAGAGAACCGGCTGACGCACCCGACAGTTCGAGAAGTAGCTGCTACGGGATGGTCAGGCCACCAGGCGAGTGGGTTGGGCAGGGCCACAGTGTTGTTGAGTCCGGCCTGCTGCCACGCCTGCGCATCGACAGGGGTGAGGAATACAGATGCATCGCATGGCGAGTACGCCTCAAGCACTCGGCGCAGGTCGCGTCCTTGCGCCGCTGCTGCGAACGCGCCGTGGTACTGCCCGATGGTTCGCCAGCCGGTCAGATCGATCCCGGATGCAATTTCCATTGCCCAGACCTGTGCAGTGATGAGCACGCCCGACGGCCCACTCGCGAGGGCTTCAGCAAGTTTTGCGCGCGCTTCAGTGCGTAACCGACTCCGCAGCTCCTTGACCGCTGCACTCGAATCCCCTGCGGGCCACACCTCGCTCATCAGGACTCGACGACGATAGGCCGGTGCTTCGTGATACTCGTGCGCCGGTGGCTGCGGGGTCACGCCAATCAACTCAACGTCAAAGCCGCGCTCCGCAAACCCTTGAGCCAGTACGTGCACCACCCGCTGGGCACCGCCAACCTCATCAATGTTGTTGGCCATCAACACGATCCGCTGATGGCTCATGAGCGCTGGACCTTCGCTACGAGAACCGTTTCAGCCTGAGCGACCAACTGATCCATGGTGCGCGAGTACTCCGCTACATCCATTGAAGTGAGGGCATACTCGAGTGCACCACGGTCAGGCCGATATTTCAGAATTGGAATCTTGAATGCATGCGCGCGTTTGAGAGCATCCATGTCATCGCCACACACCACAGCAATCGCACCTTCACGCGCGATGAGTTCGTCATATTGGTCTCGTGAAATGGATCGCACGCAGCCACGCATCCGGGTGGGGACCACGATCGGATCAGCAGAGTTCGGATCAGCAGAGTTCTGCACAACCAAGAGGTAGGTCCGATCCCCCAGGGCATCTATCCAGGCAGCGAGATCAACACTCGGCGGTGAAGCGGAACCAACGCCAACACGTGGCTCCATCGCTAAGACCACGGCTGCGCGTTCGATAGGGAGCTCCATGCGCTCTGGCGATTGCCGGGTGTGGTGGGATCGATCGCGGAGTCTCCGGATCGCTGAGCCCAAGGATCGGGTCCGACCAGAGGCGTGCCACGAGATCCCAGCCCGATCAGCGGATGAAAAATCAATTGCTTCAGATCCGCCCCAGATCTCATCGACATGGCCAACCTGAACGCCGATAGGCGAGACGGCTCGAACAGCAGTCAGGTTCTCGACGTCGTTGAGTGAGATCGAAATGCCGACCGAACCACCAAGTTCCGAGCGCAAGACATGCGAGCTGCGCAGATGCCCAGAACCATGCCAGGTGATGACGCCACCTATCTCGGACACGCGCCGCAACTTCATTTCCCACCGCCGGCCTTTCGAGGCGGACAACACCAAACTGGCTTCGTGGAGGTTGTTCAGATCATCTGCATAATCAACGGTGGTGATTTCCACTTCCACACCGGCTGAAGTTGGCTCCATCCGCTGGACCAGGTGCAGGTAACGGCGTTGCGAGAATGGAATGCCCAGTAATTGCAGCGAGGTGACATCAAGCCAGTAGCGCGATGACCTGTGCATCAGGATTGAGTCATCTGGCGCCCGCCAAAACGTGCGACCCGAATCACGAACTAGAACGGTGTCAACCACACTCGCCCAGTTTTCAAATCGCATCGCCGAACGCAAGAGGTTGAGGTCATCAGTGAGCAGCCCGTACATCGCAACGCGCACCAAAGGGCGCAATGCATCGAATGATTCCACCGATTGCTCTGCGACGTAGGGCGCCAAGAGCCCCATGAGCTCTCGCGCGGTCTGCTCATCCGCACTAGCGATGGTGGTCAAGTACAGGTAGGCCTCGTGCCGAAGAAACTTTTCTTCTTTCGCTTCCTTGATCGCACCGTTATCCCCGATCAATTCATCCATCAGGCGATTCACAGTGAGGCGATCCTCTAAATTTCTGCGCTCATGGCGACTCTGGGTAATTGATGCACTCGCCTTCGTGACGTTCCAGTAATACACGTCTTCCGGGATCACGCCTATGGTCTTGGCCCGTAAGAAACATTCAAGGGTGAACGGCTGATCCTCGAAAAGCACACCCTCGGGGAATCGAATCGAGTTGCTATTGAGAAAGTCGCGCCGGTAGATCTTGTTCACGGCGATGGTGTCATAGAGCAGATCAGTGCAGTCATTGAGTGAATTGACGACCAATCGTTCGCTATGCAACTCCGGGCGCCAGCGCAACCGTTCGCCCTTTTCACCAACCACCCGGACAGCGGTGCCACAGACGAGGTCGGCATTCCACTCCTCTGCAGCACTGAGCAGATTCAGGCATGCATGTGTCTCGAACTCGTCGTCAGAGTCTGCGAACATGACGTATGTGCCATGCGCTGCGGCAAGCCCGGCGTTGCGTGGGGCACTGCAGCCGCCAGAGTTTTCCGGCAACCGGAGCGACTGAATCCGCGAATCCCGTTGGCAGTACTCAGCAATTACCTGAGGCGTTGAGTCAGTGGAGGCATCATCAACGATGATCAACTCCAGATCGTGCAGAGTTTGGGAAAGAATCGAATCGATAGCCCGCGGCAGCCTTGCGGCATCGTTGAAGCCGATCAGGATCACGCTGACGAACGGGGAACTCATCGCGAATTCCGAAGTTCACGTGCTCGTTTGACCAGCACCTCCGCACGCGCATCAAAACTGTGATCTCGGGCAACCTGCTTTGCTGCGAATATTCGTTGAGCTCGATCAGGAAACGCTTGATCACGATCTGAGTGCAAGATTCCGGCGAGCTCATCTGCATTCGCAAATGTCACTACCGCATCGCCGAACACTTCAGATAACCCAGTGGCCTCGTCAGAGAGCACTCGCGCACCACTCGCCACCGCATCAAAGAGTCGATTGGACAAGAACCCTTCAGCGGCCATGTCTGACCAGTGATCATTAAGAACCACACCAGCGCTGGCGTAGGCAGCTGGCAACTCAGGATTGGGCAAGAACTCCCCGCAGATCACTTCCTCAGGAATAAGCCCAGACCAGCCCACGCCGAATACGCTGAGGTTGACTCCGGCAGCTAGTGCGTCGCGCACAACGGGGCGAAATTCGCCGCGGGTAGACCCGACGAACAACACATCCCATCCACTATCGGGGGCAGCTGCTTCCGGGTTGAACCGGCGCGGATTAGTTGCCTGCAATAACGGAGTGATGGGCACGCCGAATTCACCACGAGCAGCCCGAGCCCAACTGTTACTCGCCGCAAACGTCGCATCAAATGCGGCGGGCTCATCTGCCTCGACCAATTCAGGATGGGAAATCACCCATTGCATCCACACCGGTCCAGCAGATTTAGGCGTCTGCGGAACGTCACGCGGATCAACTCGGCGCAACCCGCGCAGCACAAGCACCACATCATCTTCCGAACGCTTGGCACTCATGGCACCGCCACGGAACACCACGCTTGCTTCTTGACCTTGCCGTTGCAACGCATCGACGAGATCACGCGCGAACCAGGTGTCGCCCCATTGATCTCCCGCTTCACCCTTGGGAGATGAGACCACCACGGACCATCGCAGTG
>CAIXFB010000059.1 GCA_903918595.1 uncultured Actinomycetes bacterium | reverse complement strand
GCAACCGAACAATTCGCACTGCCCCGGATCGATCCAAAACTTGATGACGTGGGTGTATTCCTCGGCTGGAGCGGATCCATGTCTGGCGCCGCGAGTGCGGGAATCGCCGCAGCTGCGACTGCTGCAAAGGTTCCCGGTGTTGGCTCAACGACTCTAGAAATGCTGACGAAGAAGTCTCAAGAGAACACCGGCGAAGGCCCGACTCCTGCTGAGCGAGCCGATGCGATCTCCATCATCGTTGCTCGCACCCTCGATGGTGTCGGCAGAGAGCTTGCCAATGTTCGCGTAGAAGGTCCCAACGGATACGACCTCACGGCTGATCTGCTCTCATGGGCTGCAGCCATGTCTGATCGCATTGAAGGTGCTGGCGCATTCGGCCCCGTCGATGCATTTGGTCTAGATGCGCTTATCGAAGGTTGCGCGCAGATGGGTCTTCGCGAAGTCTGATGTCCACCACCATCGCCCGGGAGGTGCTGGCGCAGGAGGTGTGGGAGCCGCGGCACGCTGCCCATCGTGCGCGCCTGGAACGGTGGACAATCCCCCACCTCGACCGACGCAGCCGCGGGATCAAGCATCCGGTCGAGGATTTTCTCTTCGAGTACTACCCGTTTTCCGTATCGAAATTATTGACGTGGCATCCAGGTATCGGGGTAACGCTCACCGGCGACGTTTCCTCGTTTACTTCGCCCACCTACGTAACAACTGACGATGGAGTCACCGTCGATGTCGCTCCGATTCACAAGAACCGTGGCCGGCTCGATGTAGCGATTCGCATCCTCGAAGGAACCCAGAGCCGTCCGGCGCAGCTCGGCTGCTTCGGTCTACACGAGTGGGCGATGGTGTACCGACTCCAACCAGATCAAGTTCGGCATGAACAACTCGACCTTCGTGTCACACCTGAGGCGATCGCTGCGACGGTAGACAAAGTAGGCCTGCGCTGCACCCACATCGACGCATACCGCTTCTTCACCGAGCCGGCCATGCCACTCAACCCACTCACTCCGACCAGAGAGACGCAGCCCGATCTCGAACAGCCGGGCTGTCTGCACGCCACCATGGACCTCTACAAGTATGCGATGTGGTTCCAGCCATTCGTTCCGGGTGAACTCGTCGCCGATACCTTCGAAGTGGCCATGCGCACGCGCGAGCTCGATATGCGCGCTTCGCCCTACGACCTCGGCGATGGCGTCACGTATCCACCAGTTGCCATCGAAACAACAGAAGGCCGACGTGAATACGCCCAGGAACAGGCGCGAATCATGCAAGCGGCAGAGCCGAACCGGGGCCTCTTACTTGAGGCATTACGCAGGGCGCGAGGAACGCTGCAGGTCTAAACCGGCATTTTTCCGGCCGAGTGGACAACTTGTCCGAATGTCCGTACATTTAGGGAATACACCTGCACAGAGGAGATCCCATGGCACCCACCTCGGCCCGCATCGGCGCACAAGCACCTGATCGCAACAGCCCGCTGCCGCTCTGGGCCCAGGTCTGCACAGATCTGCGCAGGCGTATCGAGGCCAACGAGTTCGAGGCAGGCTTTCCTGGCGAACTGAGCCTCACCGAGGAATACGAAGTCAGCCGGCACACCATCCGCGAGGCCCTGCGGGTTCTTCGAGGCGAAGGCATCCTGCGCAGTGAACGCGGACGAGCCACCACCGTGGAAGCACCGAAGTACCAACAAAGACTCGGCACTCTCTACTCACTTTTCACCACAATGGAATCCCAGGGCGTAACTCAACGCAGTGAAGTGCGTCGCCTGGCTCGAACCACTAATGCTTCGATCGCCGCGAATCTCGGGTTGGCCCCCACTACGCCTCTTGTGGTTCTGGAAAGAATTCGATTCGCTGACGATGAACCATTGGCACTCGATACTTCGTGGTTACCTGAATCGATCGCGGGTCCACTCCTTGATGCTGATTTCACTTCAGTGGGCCTCTACGCCGAACTTTCGCGCTTATGCAACGTCGTCATTGATTCGGGGAGCGAGCGGGTCACGGCGCAACTCACTCCGCGGCACATCGCGAACCTTTTGACGATTCCCGACACCAGCGCCGTTTTTTACATCGAGCGCAAGGCATCTGCACTTTCAGCTCCTGCTGAGTGGCGGGAAACCTACATTCGTGGTGATCGCTTCAGCCTCGAATCTTTGTGGACCCCCACTACTTCTTCGATCACCGCATCAACAGACACAGCAACTGAAGAGAGCATCTGACATGGTCGCACTTGCTGCATTTCTTGCAATCTTCATCGGCGTTGCTGTTGGTCTACTCGGTGGCGGTGGATCGATTCTCACCACGCCGCTGCTGATCTACGTTGTTGACTTCGACGCGAAACAAGCCATTACCGCGAGCTTGTTTGTTGTCGGTGTCACTTCTTTGTTCGGGTTGATCGGTCACGCTCGAGCTAAGCGCGTCCAGTGGCGAACAGGTCTCATCTTCGGCGCAGCAGGCATGGTCGGAGCCTTTGTCGGCGGTCAGATTGGTTCGCATCTGCCGGGTGCTCTTTTGCTCGCCGCCTTCTCCGTCATGATGGGCATCACCGCTGTCGCCATGATCCGCGGGCGCAAGAAAGTCAGTGCCGGTCATCACAAAGGACTCCCCGTTTTTCGGATTCTGTTGGACGGAGCTGTAGTCGGTCTCGTTACCGGACTTGTCGGTGCCGGCGGCGGCTTTCTCGTTGTTCCCGCACTTGCCTTGCTCGGCGGGCTACCCATGCCCTACGCCGTCGCGACCTCACTACTGGTTGTTGCGATGAAATCCTTTGCTGGCTTCTTCGGTTATGCCCTCACTTTTGGGGGCGATTCCTTCGTGAGTTGGAACCCTGAAACCCAGATCGACTGGTCCATCACGTTGATCATCACTGGCGCAGCTGTCATTGGCGCACTCGTCGGCAGCCGAGTAGTGGGCCGAATTCACCCAGACAAGCTACGCATTGCCTTCGGTTGGTTTGTTTTGGTCATGGCCGTGTTCATCCTGAGTCAGCAAGTTGGTGCCACAGTTATCGAGTTCGCTCAAGGTGGCGTGCTGAACATGCTCGAGGTGATTGCCGGTCTGCTCGTGATTATCGGCGTATTCACCTGGCTTATCCGCAGGCCAACCCAAGTGGCAATTGCCGATTTCGACGAGCCAATCAGTCCGCCTCCACCTCCTACCAGCGGGGCAAAGACTTCCCAGGATTGAGGATCCCGCGCGGATCCCACGCATCCTTGATGCGCACATGCAGATCCCGCGACGGTTCGTCGAGTTCTTGGAAGAGCGCATGTTGCTTCAGGGATCCCACGCCGTGCTCCCCTGTGATGGAACCACCGCAGGCAAGGCCAACATCCAAGATTTCACCGAATGCCTTCATCGCTCGTTCTGCTGCAGCGCTATCTCCACGCGGTGTCACGATGGTGGGGTGCAAGTTCCCATCACCCGCATGACCAAACGTGGCGATCAGCACGTCATTGCGTTCAGCGATCTCTTGAAACTCGCGCATGCAACGAGCAAGTTCAGAGCGTGGAACTGCAACGTCATCAAGCAGCCAATCCCCCTGCGCTTCAAGTGCCGGGATGATCATGCGTCGGGCACCGAGCAACATCTCTGCCTCAGCAGGATCCTCTGACTGATACACCTCTGCAGCACCAGCGCGCGCACAAATCTCTTGCACCAAAGTTGCATCAGCATTTCCGGCATCACCCGGGGTATCTATCTGGATCAACAGCAAAGCTTCTGCAGAGGTATCGAGTCCCATCGGGCGCCAGTTCTCCACTGCGGTGATCGATGCTCGATCCATCACTTCAAGCATGCTTGGTGTTGTTGCGAGCATGATGTCGGCTGCTGCTTGGCCAGCGTGGGAAATATCCGCGAAGACGGCCACCACCGTTGTTGCAGGTGCTGGGATCGGGCGGAGCCGCAGGCGCGCCATCGTGACAATGCCAAACGTTCCTTCGCTGCCCACCATCATTCCGGTGAGGTCATAGCCCGCAACGCCTTTCACGGTTCGCCTGCCAAGTTGGGTGATCCGACCATCCGCAAGCACCACTTCGAGCCCAAGAACAGCGTCTCGAGTCACGCCGTACTTCACACAACACAATCCACCGGCATTGGTGTTGACGTTGCCACCAATCGAGCAGAAATCTTTGCTCGCCGGGTCAGGTGCGTACCACATTCCGTGCTTGGCAACGTGGTCGCGAAGTTCAGTGTTAAAAATTCCAGGTTGGGTTTCGACGTAGCCGTTGATCTGATCGACGAGGAGAACATCGCGCATCCTCTCGACACAGAGAATCAGCGAACCATCAAGGGCGTTGCTTCCCCCGGTAAGCCCAGATCCGGCGCCGCGCGGCACCACGGGAACCCGATGCTCGTACGCGGCTTTCATCACCGCAGAAACTTGCTCCGTGGTGCGAGGAAAGACCACAGCAATCGGCTCACCAGCGGGGGTTCCGGTCGAGCGATCGCGTTGATAGGTGGGCAGTCGATCTGGGTCCGTGACCACGTCGCCATCGGCCAGGGCAACAGCGCAGGCCGCTAGGACTGCATCCTCAGGACTCACGAGTGGAAGGCTAGTCAGTACCGCTTCCCCGCATTGCGACAACACCGTGAAACGATGCCAGCATGAGTTCGATCCCTGTCATCGATGTTTCCGGCATCGGTACAGATCCTGGGATCGACGCAGACCTGGGCCGGGAATTTCTTTCCGCTTACGGCAACTGGGGTTTTGGATATCTCATCGGCCATCCCATCGATCAAACCTTGATCGACGCTCTCTTTGAACAATCACGCACGTTTCACGCGCAGCCGTCAACGGCTAAAAACAAGATTTTGGTGAACAAGCAACACCGTGGCTTCATCCCGTTCAAAGGCTCCACCGACGTCAATTCATCTGTCGAAACGGTGACGAAGCCCAACCAGAGTGAATCCCTCATGCTGCTGCGTGACCTGCCCGCTGATCATCCGGAGGTGCTAGCGGGGAATTACCTGGCTGGTGCAAATCAATGGCCCAGTGATCTCCCCAACTTTGTCAATGTGATGACGCAGTACCAACAAGAGATGTGGAAATTCTCAAGCCAACTCATCAATGTCATTGCGCGCGCATTGAATGACGACGGATCGATGCGCGAGGCATTCGAGTCACCGACCACCTGGCTGCGCCTGCTGCACTATCCACCGCAGGATCCGCAATCTCCCTCCGATGAATTCGGCTCGGCCCCGCATACCGACTTTGGGGCAATCACCCTGCTCGCCCAAGATGATGTGGGCGGGTTGAGCGTCAAGACGCCCGGTGGTGAGTGGGTCGATGTGCCACCGATGCCACATGCCTTCGTGATGAATGTGGGAGACATGCTCCACCGCTGGAGCAACGGACGGCTGCTCTCCACTCCTCATCGAGTGACCAACCGGTCTGGGCTGGAGCGCTACTCCGTCCCATTCTTTTTCGATCCGAACGTCACTACCGTGATTGAGCCGCTGCCTTCATGTGTGGACAGTGCCCACCCACCCTTATTCACACCCCTCACATTTGGAGACTTCTTGCGCAACGAACTTGAGTCGTCCTATGACAATCACAAGAACGACGCATCATGAAGCAATCGATCAAAATCTCGCTGATGATTGTGGCAGCGTCGCTTGCAATGACATCTCTTGCCGGATGCGGTCGCGATGTGCCAGCCTCGAGCCAGATAGGCACCACGGTCATCGCACCTGATGATCGCGTGAAGCTCGAGGGAATTGAAGGAGTCACCTCCGACGGGGAAGAGATCGCTCTCGCTGATTTCTCTGGCCGAGTTGTGGTGCTCAACGGATGGGCCACATGGTGCGCTCCGTGCCGCGAAGAGATGCCCGACCTTGTCGTAGCTGATGAATCCTTCGACGACACTCTCGTTGGTTTTCTTGGTGTGAACATCTCTGACGATCTGCAAGCTGCCGCAGACTTCGCTATGGAATTCGGCGTCTCCTACCCCAGCATCGTCGATGAAGACGGTTCCATCTGGGCACAGATTCCAGATATTCCGCCAAATGCACTGCCCAGCACTGTGATTGTCGATAAGCAGGGTCGAGTCGCGGTGCGCATCATCGGAAAAGTTGATCCATTGACTCTTCCCGGCCTTATCCAAGATGTGGTGAAAGAATAGGATTTGCCAACAGCTGCCCCGTGCCACTCTTTACCTCGCGCTGAGGCCGGTATCCGGTACCGTGCTGCACGTCGGGGAGAATACACAGAGGGAAGTGGCCACGAGTTACATGAAGTCTCTTCGCCTAGTGTTGGTGGCCGCGCTTGGTGCGGTTGCGGTGATCGGTGTGGCGCCCCCGGTCATGAGCGCTGATCCGTTCACGGCCCCGGCTTGGACAAGTGCGGTCTGTCGCAATATTCAATTTGGCGCTGGCGGCCCAATTCTTGGTTTGACCCCCGACATGATTGCTGGAGTCGTGGGTATGCCGGTTGAGGTAATGGGCACACCGGCTTCCCAAACACTCGTAGTTGTCGAAATGGGACAGTCCGTGACTCAAAGCGTGGTGCGGACATTTTTGTCCACCTGCGGATTGCCAGCGCCCGCGTGGACAGATGTGCTGAATCCTGGTGACATACTTCCAGCGGTTGGCTCAGAGGCAACTCTTGATCTGACCGTTGTTGCAGGAATATTGCCGGCCAACACCACGCTCAAAACTGCAACGGTGAATGACGGTTTAGATTTTTACACAGCGCTCCTCAACGCCGCACGAGCTTGTGGACTTAGTGGCACAACTCCTAGCGCGTGGCAGCGATCCCAACTCGAAACGCCAACGGGTGGCTGCATCATCAGCATGAGTTATGCGATTTTTGAAAAGTCATTACGGCAAATGTTATTTTTAGAGGGTCTGAGGTCGACAACTGAACAGGATCTGTATATCGCTCAAACCGAACAGATTCTCGCTGGATTAGCCTCGGCAGGGGTCATCACGGTGATCTCCAGCGGGGATGAAGGCTCTGGTGGTTGCCAACCGCTTACCCGTGGCCTACAAAATGAAATGGCACCGCAGTGGCCGTCAACGAGTGCCAACGTATTGTCCGTGGGCGGAACGATGTGGGCGCCGACGGGATGGAATGGGGCAGCCATCACCCCGGCAAGTTCATATGTTCCCGGCGTACCGCTCATTCCCGTTGCATGGCGAAATTGGAACCTTGGGAGCGATTGCCTCTGGCAGACAACACCTACAAGTGTTACGTGGCCCGGGATCGGGACAACCGGCGGTGAAAGTCAGTTCGTCACTCGTCCAGATTTCCAGAGCAATGTGGCGGGCAGCTTGCCTGGTTCAACTGGGCGGCTCTCCCCCGACATCTCCGGCCTGGCCGGATGGCCAACCTGGCTGGTGCCATTCAATAACGACGGCAGCCAAGCAACTTACGCAATGGGCACGAGTGCAGCTGCACCGCTCTTAGCCGTCGGATTCGCACACGTCAATGCCGCACTCACGGCCCGAGGCCTCACCCCAATTCATAATGGCGGTGGCCCACTGGATATTCACAACGTGCTCTACAACCCGGCTTTCACATCATCATTAAATGATGTGACATTAGGGACGAACAATCTGTGGTCGAGTGATCTGTGGACCGGCCCCACAGCGGTGACAACAACGGGATTTCTGCAGGGGATCGGCTTTCTTGACGGCTCACTTAACCAAACCGCGAATGTGTTGAGTGGATTTACATCGACAGTGGGATACGACCTCACGACGGGTCTAGGGGTACCAAATTTTTCGACACTGACGCGCCTACTCATCAACGCTCAGACAGTGACTTTCGACCCATTGGGGCCAGCACCGATTTTGCAGCAGGTTCCCCTTCCCGCTGCGGGAACATGTTCAGCGGTGATTGACGGGCCATTCGACTGGGCGGGGGTGGGAAGTGGTCGCTGGGGACAGTCATGGGCTCAGTGGGCAAATTCTGGGCAGGGCGGCCCGGTGTGTACGCGAACACTGATCTACAACTCAGCGCTCGGCGCATGGATGATTCGCAGCTAAGTGACTGAACTCGTGCACCGTCGAGGGATGTGACCAGCCGCGACGCGCCACCTCCCGTCTGTTACTCGAGACCCTTCAAACTGCCATGAATGAGGATTTTGAAGAGATGCTGGCAAAGGTCGGAGGAGTCAACATGCTCCCGATTTCGATTGAAGATGCTTGGGAGAACTATGTCGCACCAGTGAAGAGTCTGATCAGTGACATCCAGTCGGAATCGGTTCCAATGTTAAAAGCCGTCGCCGAGGTTGAAAATCAATACTTGTTCGCGTAGCACAAGCAGGAAACATGCCAATTCATGACTCGGACTCGGCTATGGGTGGCTATAGGAGTTGATTGTGACGAAGACGATCAGAGTTGGGCTAGTGATAGTCCTCGCAATCGCTGCTCTGTCCGGCCTCTTTATTCTTGATCAGCATGTGCGGGCGGATGAGTACGAGCGGTTTCTCACACTGACGGAAAAGGCTGAAGGCCTCATGGAAATGCACATCGACAGGGGCCAGACTCTCTTCAAGCCGAACATGGATTCCGCGCCATACATGCGCGCTTGGCAGGACTATGGCGAGGATGCACGAGATACCTCTACGAAACTCGCCGTGGTCAAGGAACGAATGAGTGACTCTTCCTTTCTTCCCTGGCACTCGGAGATCCAGGAAGCAAATGAAGATTTCCTGCAACACATTGAGGCTTGGATGGCAAGGTATGAGGACGAATACGAATTCAGCCAATACCTGAGCCCAGAGTCAACAATCGACCCCCCGAAGGTAAGTACAGATATCTCGATCACATTTGAACTCGCCAAAGAATCAAGCAGGGAAGCGATCCCACCCCTATTCAAGCGGGATTTCGTGGAGCGGCATGCCCAGGAGTTCGAGGGCTAGTTGGCTTCCTGAAGCATGGGCCTCTTGCCATTCCACCGTCTCCCAACCCAAGTCCTCAATGGGGTGAATCTCATCAATCGTTTCAATGATTCACATATCTGGGTAGTGGCCTGAGGGCGACGCACCTAAACCTCCAAGACTCGGAAATATCACGCGGAATGTGAGGCAGGTCAGGAACCTGGGAATGCCTCAATGCGCAACCAAAACAGGCCTTCGTTGCCCACACTGCACCTCAGGACTCCGGCTTCACCCGTGACATTCGCACGTTGGAAAGCGAAATGGTTGAATTGATGACCGCTGCAGCGTGTGCCGCCTTGCCTTTCCCCCTCACATGGGACAGACCGCACGATCCCCGGCATCTTCCACGTCATGAACATGGGATCAGACTCCTTCCGCATCTGGGGATCAGGCGACCTTTCCATTCCCAGTTCCATGCAACGGTCTTGCGCCCACTGGTCCGCTTGGTCAGCGGAAAGCGGAGCCGAGTCGCTTGACGTTGAGCCCTTCACCATGCCTTTCAGGGACCGGTCATCCATGGAGCCGTTCGCTGATGGCCCCGCTGTATCGAGGCTCCCCGATGAAGACCCGCCGCATGCACTAAGAACCAAGCCAACAACCACAACTGGGACGATGAGCATCAACTTCACAACGACCTCCGTCCCAGCCAACCGCACTTACCCCCAGCATTGGCGGGCGCACCTGATGGTCCCGCCACAGTGTTCACCCAACGCCACCACGCGTCAATAACGGCACCCCTCACCCTGATCGGAACCACCTCACTCAAACCCCCTCGACCCGGGAAATATCACCCAGAATCTGACCGGGTCTATATACGTGTGGGGTGGTGGCCGGGTTTATATACCCCGGGTCAACCTGTCCGGGGGCAGGTTTTCCAGTCACTTCTCAGTCACTTTCCTTGCTGAATCTACGAGTGACTGGATGCGACTAGTTACTGCTCTGTGTGGTCTTTTCGTGAGGTGATTCTTCGATCTCCTCACCAACCTGGCCGTTTCCTAAACCTTGTGTCGGATGTTCAAATCATGCTGGGGCCACCTCAGAAAAGTGCTGCTCCGCCTCATTCGTGGCTGTCTCGGTATGAGGCCATGGGCTTTGCTGGATTGATTGATCGAGGGCACGAACCCACGAGAGAGTGGCGTCATGCCTGCGCCAAGGAAGTACCCGTAGGAGTTGCGGGAGAGAACCGTCAGGCAGATTGAAGAGGCGATAGCGATTGATCTTGGAAATTAGGGATTTGACGGTGCCGCAGCGATCGCTTGCTCTAATGTGCGCAGAACCACAGTGCGTAGAACCGCTGTTGCTCCTTGAGTCTCCGACGTGGATCCTCTCGGGCGGAGATTAGTAGACGGGCGTTTGGGTGATGTTCCTCTTCCTGGAAAAGATCCAGGTACCCATGGTGTTAACCGCAAGCCTTGTCATGGTGTCTGCCTTGACGGCAAGTTCCTCCGTGCAGGCTGCCCCAAGTTCTGAAGAGGCCTCTGCGCAAGCGGCACAGGTAAAGTGCATAAAGGCATACGCGAAGAAACCGTCGAATAACTATCTCAATTATTCACCAGCGATCGGGTCACCTGAGGTGACTGACGCGATCCACAGTGGGCTTCAGCCATGTGCAACTTTTGCCGATGGGGTGAGCGGAAGCGGGCGCAAGTATCAGGTAGCACAGTTCTTGTCGCCGACGGTCTATCCGGGGCAAATCCAACTGGTGATCCAAGGCGGCCCCAATGCCGCTTTCCTCGTCGGCGGTGCGCCCGGCATTCCCGTCCCCTCATATTCCGGCGGGCCCTATGTAGCCAGATTTGATCCGGCGACAGGAACGCAGATATGGCGCACTGCACTCCCTCAGCTCGCAGGTCAATGGGTGGCTGCGCCCAGCGGTGCCGTGGTCAAGGCCGGTTGGGTCGTCGTCGCCGTGGGGCCCACGGTCTACAAGCTTGACCCCAAAAGTGGCGCGATCGTCGCCTCCGTGCAGCAACCTGTTCTGGCCGGTGCTGCGGTTGATGCCAACTTCGATGGTTTCGCAGTTGCTCCTGATTCATCCGGCACGATCTTGCTCAAGAGCCAGAATCGTTCGTCAGGGTGCCAAGTTCAGGGTAACCAGGCGATGTCTGCTTGCATCGCAACATTCGGGCCTCAGCCGGTAACGACAGTGATCGCCGTGGATCCCGTCTCGTTGAAGAACCTTGCGGCTATCACCCTTAACCAGCCGGTTGCCTCCCGGCCGACGTTAGTAGCCGATGGCTCCAACACGCATATGTACCTCGCAGGCAGCACTCAAGGAGTGCGTGTGATCTGGAATCCCAAGAACAAGACCCTTCGCCAGGATCTCTCCTGGGCGCCCCCTCTTCTCCTGCCAGGACAAAGCGCAGGCGACGCGCCGGTGCCTTTGGGTAAGTGGGTGGTCTTCAACAACAACGCCGTTGCGCCAACGCCGGGAGTGCCCATCTGCGCGTTTGTCGTGAAGATGACAGATGCGACGAACACTCAACGGCTATGCCCATGGGGAACGACGATCCCCGCAGGGGTCATGAGTAACGCTCCTGCGAGTTTCTCTACAGATCCGCAGAAGAGCTTGATCTTCATGCAGGACCTTCTGGTGGGTGGCGTCTTCGCCGTGCATCTGAACCAGGCAAACGGACGAATGACCATCAAGTGGAGTCGGCCCGATTGGCGAACATCGGACTACTTCACGGCTACAGGCCCGGCCCACCAGCGCGTACTTTCCTCGCAGTACATGTCCCCCTCCTTCTCGGCTGCCCAGATCAGCAGCAACTCCTGGACTGAGAGTGTTCTGTGGGTCGACGAGGAAACGGGCAAGACTCTGGCCCAATCTGCCTACAACGGGCCGACGGATCTCGGCTGGTTTGCGATGCCCGGCTACTCCGGCAGGTGGTACACCCTTTCAGTTGCCGGCACCATCAACATCTATGTTCCTCAAGCATGCGCCAAGACTGGCAAGCGCCCTGTGGTACCCGCGTCTACAACAACGTGCTCGACCGATTACGCGTCGCTGCCACAGCCAGTGCGATCTCCTGCACCGTTGCCGTAAATTCGAGAATCATCGGAGGCTGCCAAGCTCTTAGGTGTCGCAGTGCACCTGCGGCAGCTCGTCCATCGGCTGATGAGTTCACTCTCGCTCTCAACCACCGTCACGTTGCATGCCATTGGTGGGACCAGCAATAGAGGGCGTTGCTGCGATCGTCAGCGGGATCAACGAAGCAACGATGCAACAGACGGTGATCCGCGCGATTCTCATGACGGCACGATATGGGGTATCGCGTACCGCCACCTTGTGAGACTCGTGCTCAGTTGTGAAGGCTTCCAGGATCCCATCCCCACTCTCTCGGGGTCCCCGCACACGTGAGAGCGCGTGCGCACTGTTCTTCAGCACCCCTTTACGGGTGCTTGATGTGGTGTCAGCGATCGATGGTCGGAGTACTTTGCCTGCGAAGCTAACTTTGACAGCCACACGTCAGCAGCACCCACTCAGCAGATCAACTCACCTACCCTCAAAACGATTCCACCCCTATTGACCTGCGCCAACAAGACTCGAAGTTGGCCTGCACAGGCACATCGCTATGCCACCATCGCTAACATTTGAATCACGACAGCCTGATTTTCCCGACCTGTAGGGTTATGCAGACGGTTAGGTTGACGCCCCGGCCCCGTAGCTCAGGGGATAGAGCAGAGGTTTCCTAAACCTTGTGTCGGATGTTCGAATCATCTCGGGGCCACAATCGAAAACCTTTGCAATGCAATGGAATTAGTCGCACCAGCGATTCTGGGTTCGACTCCCGGGTGACGTCACCCCACGCGTGGCGCGAACAGTCAGCCGAGCTGGTTCGGGTGATGGCTTCCACACTCGGAGCAATTCAGGCATTTCACCTAGTCTGGAATTGGGAATTGAACTCTGCGGGGCGGACCTAGCGGCCCGTGGACGCAACCGGGAGAGCCGCCTCTAGAACGCTCCCCTGCTCATTAATCTCCCGGCTCCAGGTGAGCGTCCAGTCATCGAGCTGTTGGGTGCCGAGCCCACGGTTCTCCGACAACGCATCGCCCAGACCATTGCTGACCACCTCGACCATCAGCACATCCCATGCCTGCGGATCGAGGGCAATCTCGAGCTTCGTCTGGTCGGCCTTGGCGTGCCAGACGGCATTTGAGACTGCCTCAGTGACGATGTCAATGACGCATGAACGCAGCACCCCGTCAGCCGCGATTACTGCAACTGCTGCGTCACTCACTGTGGCCTCGATGGAGCACACCCCATCCCAGGTAGCCCTCATGCGCTCAATGGCTTGATCAAGGCTCGTCACCTCACCCGGGGCCTGATGAAGGACGTCGAGGCCGTTGAGAAGTTCTTGTCGCACAGAATTCACAATGCCCGGCTGCACGGTCCCTTCGCGTATCGAAGCATCGAGTCGAATCGCTGCCGCAGTCACAGCCATCTGGATCGGACCGTGCAGGGCACGCGAGAGTGCCTTCTGCTGGAACCACTCGACCTCTCGCTGGCGCACTAGCACGCGTTCCAACTGCTTCGTAGATTCGGTTAGTTCGCCGACCACGCGCTCACGTTCGCGTGCGAGGGCGCTGAGGATTGTCGTGCCTAGAGCGAATCCTGGACCAAGAACTACAAAGGCCACAATAAACCCATAATCCGAGGTAGTGGTTCCAAGCAGTGCGGGCACGGTCGCCGCGATTGACCAGGACACGGCTAATGACATCAGGATGGTAGTCGAGATCCGAAAACCTGCCGTGCGCTTTCGATTTACGCGCTCGACTACGCGATTCGCGAGTGCGAAGCCAACCAAGAACATCACGTCAAAGAGGACAAACAGCAGGGCATCCGCGGGCCGAATCGAGATCGCCCCGAGGAGCTCCCAGCCCATGAGCGCACCGATGAGCAAAGGTCTAAATGGCATACCGGTCGCCGCAGAATCGAACACTCGCACCCACGGCACTAGCGCAGTGGTCGGAGCAACCACCGGAGCGAGGTATCGCGGCACCGACTTCGCAAGTTCATGACTCATCGGGCGCACAACCTCGACCGCCGTTCGCTGCAGCGTCGCAAGGGATGCCTGCGCATGAGTCCCGTCAAGCTTTGTTAGCTCTCGCTCAAGGATTCCGCGAACCCGGTCGACCGCCTCTACATTGCGTTGGGAAAGCGCGCCATTTACCTCGATCAGAGATTCTTCAATGCGCTTCTGATTCCCGGCAAGATACGTAATCTGACGGCGACGTTCCCGCAGACTGCTAACGACGATCGCAGAAACAACGAACACCGGTCCAATGTTGCTAAATATGCCGACGAACCAACCGAGAGGACGCAAGGACTGCAAGCCGTACAACTCGGAGGTGATCGCAATCATCGCGATCGCACGTAGACCAGCACCTGCGAGGAAGACAACCAGCACGAGCAAGGGTCGCGATCGGCGTGCGTTTCGCAGAAGAGTGATCTTGAGCAGCACGAGCGGAAGCCACAGGACAAGTTGTCCCACGAGGGCAATTGCAAGTCCCGTGATCAACGGCATGGTAGTTCTGCTATTGGCAAAATAGCCCATCACACCCACAAGCAACGTCGCGATGAATGCAGGCCAGCTGATCGCATCGGGCAGACCGACGCGCCACCAAGCTTCACGTAGCCGACTCACAGCCGGTCAGGAATCCCTGCGGCGGCAATGAACTGACGGACGGCCTCGACACGGGGATTGACCGCGCCCTTGCTGTCGATTCCGAGCTCCTTGAAGATCTCAGCCGTCCAACGCTCGACGGTCGATACCGCAACACCCTTAACCCGAGCGATGTGCTCATGGGTATAGCCGGTCGCCATCATGCGAAGTACCTCGACGTGCTTTGCAGATAGCGATACCAGGGGTTTGCCCGGATCCATATCGTGCCGAACCTCGCGTGGCCGATCAGTCATGACCGCCTCAATCGACTCAAGCAAGTACT
>CAIXFB010000058.1 GCA_903918595.1 uncultured Actinomycetes bacterium | reverse complement strand
TGTAAGAGAATTGTCCGGTTTAAGAAAGCAGGCGCTGCGCGACCAGAAAGCCCGACCCGCCGCCAAGACCAGGCCCTGGATGCGTGGACGCCCCGATCTGCCACAGTCCCCGGACACCCGTCTCGTGCCCGGTGGCCGTTGCGAGCGGACGCCACAGCGCGTATTGATCCACGCGGCAATCGCCTGCGTACGGATCACCGCCCACCAGGTTTGCATTGAGCGATTCGAGTTGCTGGGGGCCGAGCACCACACGGGCTGTTGCGGCGGTCCGGATGTTGGTGATGTGCGGCTCGAGTTGAGCAATCACCCGCTCCGCGTACGCCTCGAGTGTGGCATCTGACCAGGTGCCGTCCGATGAAATCTGGTCGGCCAGATCCCCTCGGATGCTGCGCGGGTTCTCCTGTAGCTGGATCCACAGCAGCGACTTTCCCTCGGGGGCGCGGCTCGGATCAACCGTGGTCGGTTGGCCCACCACGATGGTGGGACGTCGCGGTAGGAATCCCCGGTTCGAGGCGTTGACCGACTCGGAGAGCGAGTCCATGCCATCGAGCACATGCACCAGGGCGACGTCACGCATTGTGGGGTCAGTCCACTGCGGGGCTTCGGACATCGCAATGTGCATCTGGATGCCGGCGCGGCCGTAGCGGAAAGCCGATGCGGCCGTTCGTCGTTCCGGTGCGACGTCAGCGTCAGCGAGCAAGTGGTTGTACAGCGCATTGGGGGTCACGGAGGCAAGAACTGCTCGCGTGGCATGAATGCGTTCACCATCGGCCAATTCGACACCCGTGGCGCGGTCGTCGGAGACCAGCACTTTGTGCACATCAGCATTGAGCCGCAGTTCACCGCCGGCGCTGGTGATGATGTCGACTAGCGCGTCAACGACTGTGACTCCGCCGCCCACCGGTACGGGCATGCCGCCCCACGCGATCGCTGCGGAGATCACCTTGGTGATGAATGCGCTCGATGCGTCGTCTGGTCCCAGGCCGTTGTGCAGTGCCCATGGCGCGAGCAGGGACTTGGTGACCGGAGAGGTGAAGGTTCGGTCCAACCAGGGAGCAGCTGGCTCGAGCAGTTCGGCTCCCGATGCCATGAGTCCGCGCCGGCCGAGTTGGCGCAGTGCCTTCCAGCCAAAACCTAGAGACTTCGTGCGCCAGAAGTCGGTGCCGAGTAGTCCGAACGCAAGGTCTGCCTTGGAGCCGAAGTCGGCGAGCATCGCATTCCACGCGTCAAGGTCGCCGAGTGCACCGAACTGCTCGGCGTTGCGATCGGGATCGGTCGAGAGCACGGCCGACCCGTCGGCACACACGACACCGGTGGGGGAGGTGGTGTTCACGTACCTGACGCCGCGTGCTGCGAGATCATCGGCGAGCACGGCATAGGCAGGCCCGCCCAGGAAGAGTGGGTGCCAGCTCGACAGCAGTTCCACCGTGTAGCCGTCGAAGGTATCGGTGCTCGTGAAAATGGCACCGCCGGGCCGGTCGGACCGTTCGCATATAGCCACGGACCAGCCGTCCTTGGCCAGCATGGCGCCGGCAACGAGGGCGTTCATTCCGCTACCGACGATTACTGCGTCGAAAGTACGACTCATACGGGCTCCCGGACATAGTGAGTGTTTGCAAGAGTGACCGTATATCGGAAAGATGTCGGTCGTCAGACTTACGAGATGAATGGAGCCGTCATGCCTGTCACCTGCGACGTAGTTGTGATCGGTTCGGGGATCAACGGGCTCTCCGCTGCGGCACTTCTCGCGAAGTCCGGTAAGCGCGTCATCGTCTTGGAGTCCAACGACGTGCCCGGCGGTGCTATTCGCACCGAGGAGGTGACCCTGCCCGGGTTCCGCCATGATCTCTTCGCCATGAACCTCGGTCTGTTTGCCGGCGGCCAGGTGATGGCGGCGTTGGGTGAGGACCTCGCACGTCATGGTTTCGCACTGGTTCCGAGTTCACGCCCGTTCTGCTCGGTGTTCCCCGACGGCACCATGATCGGCGTCCAGACCGATGCCGACGCGACGCGGGCGAGCGTTGCGCAGGTCGCACCTGCAGATGTCGAGGCATGGGACCGACTCGGTGCCCGGCTGGGCGAGATCGCACCCTTCCTCGTCGGTTTCCTCGGCTCGGACCTGCCGTCCTGGGGGGCTGTGCGCACCGCGTGGAAGGCCCATCGCGCACTCGGCACCGACGGTGTCTATGAACTGATCAAGTTGAGTCTTGCATCAACACGCGCCTTTGCCGACGAGAACTTCATCTCACCCAAGGCCAAGGCGCTGCTCGCCTCGTGGGGCATGCATCTCGACTTCGCACCCGATATCAGCGGGGGAGCGCTCTTCTCCTACCTCGAGACTTTCGGGGGTCAGATGTTCGGCATGGTGATCGGTCAGGGCGGTGCGTCGTCTCTGGTGACAGCGCTCGTCGCCGTGATCGAAGAGAACGGTGGTGAGGTGCGCTGCGGCGCGCGCGTCGAGGAGATCCTGATTGATCGCGGTCGTGCCATCGGAGTGCGCACCACTACCCGAGATGAGGTCCGTTCGGACTCGGTCATCTCGAACGTGAACCCCCGGCTCATGCCGGCCATGTTGCCCGCGGAGGAGTCGGCCCGCCCCGAGGTGCAGCGCGCGAACACCTTCCGCCCCGGTCTTGCCACGATGATG
>CAIXFB010000057.1 GCA_903918595.1 uncultured Actinomycetes bacterium | reverse complement strand
CTGATCCGCTGGTAGATAACCCAAATACTTGCTGCACCACCAATCGCCACAAACAGTGCACCTAGCCATGACACGAGATACAGGGGCCTAGTTCCACTCGAGACGATGAGACGACCGAAATGTCCGGCGAGACGTCGGTAGTTGTAATTCGCGGCTGGGCGGCCTTCTTCTCTAGATACCACTGGGCAGGTCGTGACATCGGCAACCACCCAACTCAAGGCAACATCAAGATAGACACCAGCACCCGTGTAGGCAGCAACACTTCTGCCGATTTCGCCGAGCACTAATCGGTAACTGTTGAATTCAGCGAAGTCACCATCTGCGAGCGCTCCCACAAAGAGCTTCTTTGCAAACTTTGAACCGAGATTTCGGAAGTACGAATGCGGAGGTGGGTTGGAAGGAGTGCCGTAGACGAGTTGCGCTTGATCCTGGTAAGCCTTGTCGATCATGTGTGCGATGAACTTGGGGTCTTGCTGACCGTCTTCATCCATGGTGACAACCCAGTCACCACCGGATGAAGTCATTCCGGCAAGGGTCGCGGCATGCTGACCGTAGTTTTTACTCAGCCAAATCGGCTTCACCCACGGATATGTCGCGGCTAAGTCCCGAATTGTCTGGTCGCTGCCGACCGGGCCCCTATCCCACACCAAAAGGACCTCTTCGATGGTGAAAATGTGGCCGTCCGGAGATGTGGTGGGAGAGGTCAGGGGCTCGAGTTCAGCCATGAGGATGGGAAGCGTTTCCTGGCCTGAGTAGACCGGAATCACTACGCTCACCCGCAAAGAGGAGGGGGAGTAGCGGCTGTCGCTCTGCTCACGAGTCACTCCATGAGTCTAGAGGAGATCGGTCTCATCAACCGCGAGAAGATCGCGGAAGCCCTGCCCCTGTAACATTGTGTGAGGCTATCGAGGGATGTCCTGAAGTAAGTGGTTGCACGGAAAGGCACCCTGACTTGACGGAATTGTCCCACCACCAACCTCGGGAGCACGCATGACTGATCAGTTCAACAACGCGTCGATCCTCATCACTGGGGGGACTGGCTCTTTCGGTAAGGCGTTCCTGGAGACCTTGCTTACGCAACACAACCCCCGACGAGTAGTGATCTTCTCAAGGGATGAGTTGAAACAGTATGAGATGAAGCAAAAATGGGGCGACGACCTGCGGGTTCGGTTCTTCTTGGGTGACATTCGAGATCTTGAGAGACTCACAATAGCCATGTATGGCGTTGACTATGTGGTTCATGCGGCTGCTCTAAAACAGGTGGATACCGCCGAATACAACCCAATGGAGTACGTCAAGACAAACATCCTTGGTTCAGAGAATGTAATCCAAGCGGCTATGGCAGCCGGCGTGAAAAAAGTAGTTGCACTGTCCACTGACAAAGCGTCATCACCTGTGAATCTCTACGGTGCCACGAAGTTAACCGCCGATAAACTTTTTATCTCTAGCAACCACTACTCCTACGCTCGGGGAACATCCTTTGCCGTTGTTCGCTACGGAAACGTGATGGGCAGTCGCGGATCCGTCATTCCATTTTTCCGCAAATTGGCCGAAGCGAAATCACCAATTCCCATTACCGACTTCCGTATGACTCGGTTCTGGATCACACTCCCCCAGGCGGTCGATTTTGTGATTGACTCTTTCACCGACATGCAAGGTGGTGAACTTTACGTTCCGCGCATCCCTAGCATGCGAGTAACGGATCTGGCGGAGGCTGTAGCGCCAGGTGCACCGCTTGAGGAAATTGGTATTCGTCCCGGTGAAAAACTCCATGAGGAAATGATCTCTACAGAGGATGCCAGGAGAGCCGTTCGTCGCAATGATCGCTTCGTTGTGATGCCCACCCTTGCGGAATGGGGTTACACGAATACCCAAGGTGAAGAAGTCGCGGATGGTTTTTCTTACGCATCAGACACCAATGACATGTGGTTGGACGTTGCCCAGTTGCGATCCATGCTGGAAACTCTCAAGCTTTAAATCTTCTACTGAGCAGGCCCGTATACTTTAGGTACTTTAGAAAATTCGCCGCGGAGGTGAGCAGCGCAATGGGTTCTTTCCTCATTGGCGACCGGCTCGTTGGAGCTGATCAACCCACGTACTTCATCGCCGATATCGCTGCGAATCACGATGGAGATCTTTCGCGGGCCCTCGAACTCATGACTCTGGCGAAAGATGCTGGAGCGGACTGCGCCAAATTCCAGCACTTCCGCGCAGCGCATATCGTCAGCGACTACGGCTTCAAGAATCTTGGTGGGCAATGGGATCATCAGGCATCGTGGAAGAAATCTGTGTTTGAGGTTTATTCAGATGCCGCACTCCCATGGCAGTGGACCGCACCACTTGCCGCCCATGCTTTGGCTATCGGGATCGAGTTCATGTCTGCTCCCTACGACCTGGAAGCAGTGGATCACCTCGACCCGTTCGTCAACGCCTTCAAGGTTGGCTCCGGGGATGTGAACTGGATCGAAGAGCTTCGCTACATCGCAGACAAGGGCAAACCAGTTTTGCTCGCCACTGGTGCCGCTTCCCTTGAAGATGTGCAGCGAGCTATGGATGTTCTCACCTCTGCTGGAGTGCCCATCGTGCTCATGCAGTGCAATACAAATTACACAGGTTCCATCGATAACATCGAGCACATCAACCTCAGTGTGCTCAATCAGTATGCGCAGATGTACCCGGATGTGACCCTTGGGCTTTCCGATCACACCCCTGGAGATGTGACCATTCTTGGTGCGGTCGCATTGGGAGCGCGCGTAGTGGAGAAGCACTTCACGGATGATGTGAACCGCAGCGGCCCCGATCATGGCTTTTCGATGGATCCCACCACGTGGCGCAAGATGGTTGATGACACTCGAATGCTTGAAGCCGCCATGGGAAATGGCATCAAAGGCATTGAATCCAATGAAGATAAGACCATTATTCTGCAACGCCGGTGTGTTCGTGCCGGGCGCAATCTCGCTGCCGGCTCAGTGCTGAGCCGAGCCGATCTTGAAGTTTTGCGCCCAGCGCCTCGTGAGGCGGTTCCTGCCCACGAAGTTGAACTACTCGTGGGACGGACTTTGCATTCCGCTCTGATGGCTGGTCAGGAAATCTGTTGGACAGACGTGAGTGAAGCAAACTGACGTGTCTGCCAAGCGCTGCCTCTACGTTACTTCAGGCTGGGGTGTGCACGACGAGCGTTGGGTAAGTGCACTTCGGTCAGTTGGTTTCGATCCTCTCGTCTTTTCACTTGGGCGCGATGCATCAACTTTGGATGACCTTCGGGCTCTGGTTGAAGAAGCAACACTGAGTCCAACGCCGGTCCTCGCAGGACCACTCACCTCGATCACACGCAGCCTCGTTGGAGTTGACGCCCACCTCGTGGGCCTCTCCTGGGGTTTCGACCTTCATGAACTCGAAGAGGCGGGTGACCTTGGTTGGCTCGCCCTCGTTGATGGCCTCATCGTTGACTCGAAAGCAACTCAGGTGATCGCCGAGACGGCAGGTGTTCCGGGTTCACGAATCACCATGCTGCCGTGGGGGGTTGATCTCGAGCAATTCACGCCAGATGGGCCGCTCGCTGACCTCACCCAGTATGGAATTCCTGCCGGCGCGCAGGTGGTTCTATCCGCTCGAGCGCACGAGCCGTTGTACCGAGTGGCTGATGTGATCGAAGGTTTCGCTGCGATCGCAGATCAACTTCCACACGCTCATCTTTTGATTACCCATGAAGGATCTTTGACTTCAGGACTCGAGAAGTTAGCTCAAGATCTTGCAGTGTCGGCTCGGATCCATTTCATCGGAAAAGTGGCCGAGGCCGATCTTCCATCGATCATGCGGGCAAGTTCTTGCTACGTCTCTGCTACTTCGGTTGATGGAACTTCCGTGACCTTGCTGCAGGCAATGGCTTGTCGGGTGCCCGTGGTGGCATCTGCCTGCCCGGGGAACCTTGGCTGGGTTACCGACCGCGATACAGGTCGTACCTTTCCAGTGAGTGACACGCAGAAACTTGGAATGAGGCTCCAGGATGCTCTTACCAAATCTGATCTCACACTCATTGATGGTGCTTTTGCGCGTGTGCAAAATGCAGCTGATTGGAATTTGAATATCTCTGTGTTGAAGCAGGCTTTAACCCCGACACCGTAAAGTAAAGCGAGTTAAACGGGCCTGTAGTGTGAAACTACCAAAAGGAACACAAAAAAATATGGGGGAAAGAAATGCACGCAGTAGAAGAACCTGTAGTTGATTTCGATTCCGTGACCCAGGTCTTCGAGAATTCCGAGAGCCAATATGAGGCGGCTAACCCTTTCCCGCACATGTCATTTGATG
>CAIXFB010000056.1 GCA_903918595.1 uncultured Actinomycetes bacterium | reverse complement strand
GTGAATCATCATGTCGACGAAGAGTCCGCCGCTCACCTTGACGTAGGAGACCGGCGGCGGGCTGGGGTCACGGCTGGTGATCCGAGCCATATGCACCTCACCCACTTCACCGTTCCGCACCGCCTCGCGCACCGAATGATGAGCTGGATCAAACCGACGGTTGAAGCCCACCATGTACGGGGTGCCTGCAGCCGCAACTGCGGCAAGAGCCCGATCTACCTCGGTCAGATCAAGGCTGATCGGCTTCTCGCAGAACACCGCTTTCCCGGCCTGTGCTGCAGCAATCGTGATATCGACGTGGGTGTCAGTGCTTGTGCAGATAGCAACCGCGTCGATCGCATCAGATGCAATCAGTTCAGCAACACTGGCTGATTCCACTTGCAGTTCACTGGCCAGCGCATCTGCTGATGCACTCACCACATCGGCTACCGCCACCAACGTTGCGTCGGGGATTTTTCGAGCGATGACCTCCGCGTGGAGTCGGCCAATTCGGCCAGCGCCGACAACTCCGATCCGTACTGTCACCTCACACGCCCTTTCGTTGACGAGCCAAACCGGCATCCATGCTCGCGCGAGCCTGCCGGACCTCAGCCTTGTCACTTACTTCGGGTACCCCGACCTGCCAGAAGGCACCGCCCTCTGTCCAATCTGAGTCCCGAACCGAGGTCACGATGACCGCGGTGCGATCTGCCGCGCGGGCAGCATCGAGTGCTGTGCGGAAGGAGGCCAGAGAATCAGCGGTGAGCACGGTTGCACCCATAGCCGCAGCATGCGCCGCGAAATCAACGCGCACCTCGCTACCAGTACCAGTCGAGTCTTTCAACATGTTGTTATAGGAAGCACCACCCTGGCCCACCTGCAAGCGTTCAATGACTGCGTATCCCCCGTTATCGCACACCACTAAAATGAACTTCTTGCCCGAGATCACGGATGCATAGATGTCAGAGTTCATCATCAAGTAGGAACCATCTCCCACCATCGAGTACACCTGACCGTCACTGCGTGCAAAGGCTGCGCCCCAGGCTCCAGAGATTTCATATCCCATGCAGGAAAAGCCATATTCGCAATCGAACGTGGCGATTCCCTTGCTCCGCCAGTTGATATTCAGTTCCCCAGGCAATCCACCGGCAGCCGTGAGCACATAATCGGCAGGGGTTGCCGACTCATGAACCAGACCCACAAGTTGGGCATAGCTCGGTGGCCATGCGTGATCATCAGCGATCCGGGATTCAATGAAGGCATCTAGGTTTTCTCGCTCGACGCGGTGGGCGCTCTGCCATTCAGCAGACACCGACCAATCTGCTAGCGCGGCGTCGAGTTCAACAATGCCTTCGCGTGCATCGCACACCAAGGGTTGCGCGCGATGCTTTCCTGCGTCGAAACGTGCGGCATTGAGACCAATGAACGACGTTTCCCGATCAAAGAGGGTCCAGGATCCGGTGGTGAAATCCTGCAATCGGCAGCCGATCGCAAGAACCAAGTCAGCTTGCTCCACCACAGCGTTAGCTGCCTCAGCGCCAGTAACCCCAACGGGCCCGGCATAACTCGGGTGATCAGCAAGCAGTGATGACTTGCCAGCAACGGTCTCCACCACGGGGATTCCGGTTCTGGCAGCAAAAGCGGCAAGTTCAGCTTCAGCTAGTGAGTAATGCACTCCACCGCCAGCAATGATCACCGGGCGCTTCGCAGATCGAAGTAGCGCTGCGGCAGCGGCCAGTTGATCAATATCTGGACGCGGGCGGGCAACCGCGTGCACCACCGGCTCAAACATTTCTACGGGATAGTCAAAGGCATCGGCGGCAACATCTTGCGGCAAACCGATGAATACCGGCCCGCAATCAGCCGGATCGAGCATGGTGGCAACCGCATGCGGTAGCGAGGAGATGATTTGTGCTGGGTGGGTGATGCGATCCCAGTAACGGACCACCGAACGGAAAGCATCGTTGACGGTGGTGGAAGGCGAGCCAAAATGCTCCACCTGCTGCAGCACTGGATCAGGTAGCCGCGAGGTGAAAGTGTCACCGGAGATGAAGAGCACAGGGAGCCGGTTGGCCATCGCCACACCTGCTGCGGTGACCATGTTGGTTGCCCCGGGGCCAACCGATGATGTTGCGATCATTATCTGCTGGCGTCTTTGTGCTTTGGTAAATGCTGCGGCCGCAAGACCCATGCCCTGCTCGTTTTGTCCGCGCCACACCGGGATCTCATCTCGATGCTGTTCAAGGGAGTGACCCAAACTTGTCACGTTGCCGTGCCCGAAAATTGCGAGCACGCCGGGAAAAAGTGGCACCTCCACGCCGTCAACCTTGGTGCGCTGGGCGATCAGGAAACGCACCATCGCTTCGGCAACGGTCAGACGCACTGTGCTGGCCGAAGAGTTCTCAGTCATGAGGTACCTCCTGTGACGCGTCCGGTGGCAGATGTCCAGGGCAACCGTGGGTCTTGCTGCTGTTCGGTCCAACTCTGCCGGATCCAATGGTGTGACGGGTCATCGCAGAAGGCCATCGACCGATCAGCATCTGGACCAGCCAGGACGTTGAGGAAATACATGGGGTATTCCGGTGGCGCCACGGATGGTCCGTGGTAACCCTCGGGAACCAGGTACACATCTCCATCGTGCAGGGTCACGGTTTCATCAACCGAACCACTCACGGTGTACACATGAAAAAGACCCTCACCTTCAGGATCACCGTGCGGGCTCTCCCCTTTGCCAATTCGGAAGTAGTAGATCTCTTCATTGGTGGTAGGGCAATCGTCTATCCCGTCGTGGCGATGCGGTGGCCAGGAAGACCAGTTGCCACCTGGGGTGATCACCTCGCACACATTGATTTTGTGCGCAGCCGTGAAGGAATCAGGGGTGGCGATATTGGTGACCTGTCGGGTGGATTGACCAGAGCCTCGCACCTCAACCGATACCGATTCCGCGGGAACGTAAGCCACCGGAAATTTCGTGGATGCACGCGCCGTGCAGATGGCAATCTCACCTGCGGTGCTGGCCGTGAAAGTGAGCGTTGAATCAACGGGTGCATACAGCCAGTCCGAAACCGCAGCGAAAACCCCGG
>CAIXFB010000055.1 GCA_903918595.1 uncultured Actinomycetes bacterium | reverse complement strand
GAGAAGAACACCACCGTGGTGTAGATCCAGATACCAAACATGACGATCATGCCCACGGCCACCATCAGGCCCCCGATGAAGTTACCCACGGGAAGACTCCGATTGAAGCTCCAAGGCAGCCGCCTGAGCGCGTTTCAACACATCCGGATACACGCCGATCATTGCCTCAACACCGACCTGCATAACGCAGTCAAAGGGTGGACCTCCTGCATCAACGCAACTTTGAACCTGCATCTGCTGCACCTCATTGGCAACGATGTAATCCTCTGTTGCGGCCAGATACTCATCAACCGTCGCCTGCGAAGGCTCACCTGGAGCACCAGCTTGATCAGGGAAGTTCACAGACTCCGCTTGGGTCCGGAGTCGATCGAACGAGGCTCGCATGGTGGCCAACAGCGCCGCCTTCTCATCCAGCCATGCTTGATTCACAGTGCTCTCGTTTGCGTTGGGCTCAGTCTGCCCGAACTCCCCCTGAGCTTGCGCATACTCAGCCAGTGCTTCATTGACCCCACTGGCCTCATTACCCGAGGACCCACAGCCCGCAAGTGACACCACGGCAATGAGTGAGACCGCTATCCCTTTCCACATGTTCATTGCATCCCCCCGACTACTTGCCCCTTGAACCCCAACATACGCATTCTCTTCGCCCCCGAGTTGCTAACCATCACCTTCGTGAGCCATTCACACATTCGCACGTGGGTCTGACAGTCAGAGGTGGCAACTATGTTGAAAGCATGAAAGAAGAGCCCAAAGAGCCAGTAGTTGATTACTCGCGGCGCTGCAAGGTCTGTGGTGACGTCATCATGTATTGCTCGTGTTTCATGGACTTCATTGATGACTTACCCGATCGCGAATAGTCACAGTAAGTACAGAGGCTTACCGTCGCATTGGGTGCGCGGGGAGGTCAGCCGCCTGTTGCCCAGGTCAATCCCGCGGAGAAGACGAACCCCGCGACTCCGATGATTCCCGCCCAATGCTTGATGTTGCGCACTGCGATCGGGATCATCTCGTTGATGACAACAACAAGGAGGGCACCGGCAGCGATGGATTGGATTATGGCCTGAGTTGCATCCGATGCGTTGTAGAGAAGCGTGTAACCAAGAGCGGAGAACACGGCTCCGATCACCACGATGAAAGAGAAACGAAGCAGGATCTTTCCCAGCACGATCCCGCCGGCCAGAAGTGCTGCGGCGATGCCAATTGCTTCGGGAATTGCTGCGATGAAGATCGAGCCAACGAGTGCGGCAGAAGCTCCCACGGTCGCGGTATGCAGGGTCAGGCCGATGGCAACCGACTCTGGTACCCCGTCAATGACCATTCCGATGGTCATGTTGCGCGCTTCCTTCTTGGTGGCACCGTGCGTCACCACCGGGGCTCCCGGAGCAACCAAGTCCGGTTCGATTATCGGTGCCTCAGCATGTGTCGAGCGCTCAATGAGCGCGATGATCCCGAAGTAGATCAGGCAGCCGATCGCAATCCCGATGGCGGTGGGGCCGGCTCCGGCCTCGTCGTAGGAGACCGCGACCAGGTCGATGGACACGGCTGAGATCACCGCACCGGCGCCAAAGGCCATGAGGCCACCGACATACATCGGGTTCTTCAGCTTGGGAAACTTCCAGACGAGGAGGGCTCCAACAAGGAGAGCGGACTGAGCGAGGGCTCCGAAGAGGGCGGCTTCAAGCATGGAGCGAAACTACACCCCGATTCACCTGGCCGTGCGCTCATCGGGATTTCGCCGCATCACCTGCTTTACTCACGACATGGCCATCCTGATCGACGCAGCGAT
>CAIXFB010000054.1 GCA_903918595.1 uncultured Actinomycetes bacterium | reverse complement strand
TGGACGCGTTATAGGAGGCTTGGAACTGCGGAACATTGACGATGTGTCCAGACATCGATGCGATCAGAATCGCGGAACCACCACCACCGTGCTTGATGAGCCGGCGAGCCCACGACTGGCAGGCGAAGAATGTGCCGGTCAGGTTGATGTCCATGACTCGGTGCCACTCTTCTGGAGTGACATCGATGCTGTCGCCCCAGATCGTGATTCCCGCCGCGGTCACCAACGTGTCGGCAACGCCGAGTTCGAGTTCGGCTGCAGCAAACGCGGATTCGACTTGTTCGGCATCGCGAACATCTACTTCGAGGCCGATTGTGGCAACGCCTGTCTCTGCTGCCAGTGCGTGTGCAGACTCAATGACATCGGGTAACACATCAAGAAGTGCGATAGACGAACCGGACTGGGCTAGCCCCCGTGCCATCGCATATCCCAAACCGCGGGCGCCACCAGTGACAACGGCGGTAGCCACTCCTACTCCTCGATCAGGTAGCAGTTGTTGAGGAGGTACTCATCGATGGCGGTGGCGACTGACGCGGGCTCTGCGGCAGCGATATCGGGCTCAACAGCGAGGTAGGCCTCGACTGCTGAAACCGCGCCGGCGGGATCGGTTGTATACGTTGCGCACCAACCTTCGGCTGCCGGAGCATCCGCATATGGGTTACCTTCGATTGGCCAAATGGTGTCCATGTAGGTGGTGACCGCAAAGCCGGCGTCAGCCATTGCCCCGGTGCCACCCTTAGCTGCAGCTTCTTCCTCGACTGCGACCTCACCCGAATCACCAGCTGCTGCATCAGATGTGGAATCAGATGAACCACCACATGCGCTGAGAGTTGCTACCGCAGCGAGGGACACGGCCGCAAAAGCCAGTTTGGAGGAGCGGAAAGTGCGCATGATGTGCCTCTCATAGTCGGGGTACCCAGCCTACCTTCATGGAACTCCGAGATGTTGCCTCAGCGGTGTTCGGCCTCGCGCCACGGTTCCATCGAGCCTTCTGGGAAGTAACGCCGGATCTCAGGCATCAGTCGAATCAGTGACCGCCCCTCCTCTACCCCACGGAGTTGCCCGTGCGCCTGCCACTGGATCACGGCGTTACCGACGGCCGCCGCTTCGACCGGACCGGCGATTACTTCTTTCCCGGTGGCATCGGCGAGCCACTGCATCAGCATGGGAATCCGGCTCCCGCCGCCGACTACATGCAAGGTAGCCCGCGGTGCACCCAGCACCTCCTCGATCTCGCGGGCCCGTTGGGCCACTCGCACCACGATCGCTTCGAGGATTGAGCGAACAACAGCACCACGGTCTGCGCACCACACGGAGACCTCGCCCGCGGTGGCGATCCAGTTCGCCAGCGTGATGGGGCTTTGTCCCGGCTCAGCGAGTTCGGGCGCTTCGCTATCGAGTGCATATTTCCAGGGTGTGCTGAGGCGGGCGGCTTCGATGAGATCTGCGAGATCCGGGCTCACTCCGTCTTGTTGCGCCCACCAGCGCCGACATTCCTCAAGTAGCCACATGCCTTGCAGGTTGCTTAGAAAGCGGACTGTCCCATCTGCCCCCAGCTCATGGGTGAGGTTGAGATCACGGGCGGCTTGCGTTGGCACGATGTCGGTGGCTTCCACACCGATGAGCGCCCAGGTTCCCAGTGAAAGAATCAGCGCTTCGTTGCGATCAACCAAGGGTGTACCAACAAATGCACTCGCGGTGTCGTGGGTGGGTGCGCCCACCAAGTGCATGCGAGCAAGCCGTGGGTCGAGGCTTTCACCACGAATCAATCCTGGTTCACTCAGTGGCAAGAAGTTCGACGCAGGAAAACCAAGTGCGTGTAACACCGATGGAGACCACTGCCGCGAGCGCACGTCGACCAAACTGCTCGTTGACGCCTGAGTCACATCGTTTGCCAGCACACCGGATGCCCAATAACCAATCAAATCTGGCATGTGCAGCAGCACGGTGTCGTCGCTGAGTCGGGCGGTATGTTCGGCGGCAAGTTGATAGACCGTGTTGATCGGCATGCGAGCAATCCCGCACGTGTTGTACAAATCCGGCCAGGTGATGCGTTCTTCAACAATCGAAACTCCCCGGCCATGAAATGGATCGCGGTAGGAGTACACCGGACCAACATGTGTGCCGAGTGGCGCTGCTGGTTGCACAACGCCAAAGTCGACACCCCAACTGTCCACCGCCCAGGATTGCGCGCCGCGTGTTGCGGCCTCGGCAAGACCATCAAGCACTGATGCATAAATGGTGTCGATCGGCCACTGCCATCGGCCTTCTTCGTTCTGCTCTGACACATACCGGAACCGAGAGACCTCGTCGAGCGACGGACCGTTATCTGTGAGGTCGACTGTCACAACGCGGCCACTGGTGGCCCCTAGGTCTGCAGCTGCAACGCGCATGGGATTACCGCAAAAACGCTGCGGAGACGCCTGAGTCGACGGGCACGATCATGCCGGTGGTGCGCGAGAATTCGTCGGACACCAACGCGGCGCAAGCAGCTGCAACGTGCTCGGGCAGAACTTCACGTTTGAGAATCGTGCGCTGGGCGTAGAAGGCGCCGAGGTCCTTCTCTTCTACTCCGTACACCGAAGCACGGTTCGCCCCCCAGCCACCAGCGAAGATTCCTGATCCCTGCACCACTCCATCGGGGTTTATCCCGTTGACGCGAACACCGTCTTCACCGAGCTCAACGGCAAGGAGACGCACCTGATGTGCTTGGGCGGCTTTCGCAGCGCTGTAGGCAATGTTGGACGGACCAGCAAACACCGCGTTCTTGCTGGCAATGTAGATGATGTCGCCACCCATCCCTTGTGCTTTCATAACCCGAGCACCTTCCCTGCTGACCAGGAAAGAACCGCGAGACATGACGTCGTGCTGAATATCCCAGTCTGCTGCAGTGGTGTCGGCGAGTGGCTTACTCAAGGAAAGACCGGCATTGTTCACAACAATATCGACGCCACC
>CAIXFB010000053.1 GCA_903918595.1 uncultured Actinomycetes bacterium | reverse complement strand
GGTGGCGCTCGCCGTGGCTCTGGTGACTACTGGACTCGGCTACATCGCCGATGGTCGTGGTGGTCTTGTGCCGTATCTGATCGTCATTGGCGGTCCGCTCATCAGTGGCTATTACATCTGGTACTTCACTCGTTATCAGTCTGGGGCATCGGAGGAGTGATGCCCACGTGCGTGCCGATCTCGACCGCCATCTGGGTCAAGTCGGCAACCACCTCACCATTGATGAGCAGGGGCTGGCTCTGTACCCCCGCTGACTTAGCCAACTTCTGGCCACGTTCATCCAAGATGAGTGCATGGTGCAGATAATGCGCCTGGGCAACGTTCGTTGCTTCGAAAAATGGAGCGAGTAGGACCTGCAGGGAACTTGATGGGGCTAAATCTTCCCCTCGAAGGATGTGTGTAACGCCAAGGTCGCGATCAGTGATGATGCTGATGAGCTGATAAGACGGTGCGTTGTCTTTGGTCCAAAGAACCACGTCGTGCAGATCAGGGTGAATAACGCCAGAGAGCATCGCCCCGTCAACCTTCAAAGCGGCTTCATCAGGTACGTCCATTTGCCGTGTCCGGCATTGGCAGGAGGAGCCGGATCTGTTTCTACTGCACGAACACCGATACAGGGGTAACCCTCGGTCTCGCGCGAGCAACAACTCTGAGTGGAAATACTCGAACCGGGCACGTTGAGAGTGTTCTCTTTCGAGGTCTTCCCGTGTGACCGGGCCCGTGGTCCACTCGATGTTGAGCAGCCCCAAGACCCGAAAAATGTCGTCAGCGTAGATGGTCCGGTATCTCTTCACGTCGTGATCGTCCACCCGCAGTGCAAGTGTGAGTCCAAGCGATTGTGCCCACCATGAGGTGAGTAGGGCGTTGATGGCGTTCCCCATATGCAGGAAACCGCTCGGGGTCGGTGCAATCCGTGTCAGCATGGCGGCTCACACGCTACCTCGCAATGATTGGCAGATGAACTTGACCGGGAGCGAATCACCCGCCCGCAACACCTCTCCCGGGACATCACCCTCGCGAGCAGGCTGGATCCTTGCTGTACTGATCCTGGGTGCGATCGTGGCGAACGTCAACACCTCAATCTCCAACGTCGCACTTCCATCGATTGGCAGGGCCCTTGAAGCATCCGATCTGCAGCTGACTGCGATCACTGATGCGTACCAATTCGGCATCGCCGCAACCGTGTTGTACCTCGGCGCGCTTGGTGATCGGTATGGGCGCAAAGGTCTACTGATCCTGGGCGCTTCTTTGTGCGTGCCATTTTCCGTGCTTTCAGCATTCGCCCCGAATGCCACCGTGCTGATAGCCGCACAAGTCGCTGTGGGCGTGGCCTGCGGAATGCTGTACCCCACAACTCTCTCCCTCATCACATCCTTATGGTCGGGACCGCCGATGACTCGATCGATTTCCCTGTGGACCGGCATTGGTACTGGGACGTCGATCCTTGGGCCGATCTTGGGCGGATGGATGCTCGGAAGCTTGTGGTGGGGGTCGGTCTTTCTCATCACGGTTCCATTGGCCCTCGTGGTGCTGGTCTCCGCGATCTTTATCCTGCCCAAGAAAGCGGGGGAGTCGACTACTCCGGTGGACAACCGCGGCGGGATGTTAAGCGTTTTGATGATCGCATCGTTCGTTGCTGGGATCGTTGCGCTGCCAGGTGGACTGACGATTCCGGTTGTGGCGTTGTTCGTCGCATCTTTGGTTTCTGGAGTTTTGTTCTTCAGGTGGGAACGTTCAGCACCAAATCCCATTTTTGACCTCACATATGCGGCCGTCCCCACTTTCTGGGTGGCATTTACAGCTGGTCTGATCGGCTTTGGCGCACTCGTTGGAGCCATGTTCATCGGTCAGCAGTTCACGCAGAATGTTCTGGGAGAAAGTCCGCTCACGGCTGTGTTGTTGACGCTCAGTTTAGCAGTCGGACTGTTCCCTGCCTCAATTTTGGCAGGGCGCCAGATCATCGCTCGTGGCACGAAGGAGCCTTTTGCCCTTGGGCTGATCGCTATGGCCCTTGGGCTCCTCGTGATTTTGGTGATCTGGACTTCGAAGTCACCGCTTTGGCATGTTGTCCTGGCCTACTTCTTGGTCGGGATAGGTGTGGGTTATGCGTCCACTTCGGCCACGAGATCGTTGAGTATGTCTCTGCCCATCAGTAAGGCGGGCATGAGTTCGGCTTCGGCTGATCTGACAAAAGATATGGGGGGAGCTGTCTTCCAGGCGGTCTTAGGCAGTTTCTTGGCCATTGCTTATGCCGGTGCAATGGGGCGCGCCCTCTCGAGTGAAAGTATCGGACTATCAAGTGCGCAAATAGCACAAACCGAGTCCTCATTTGAGGATGCTCAGGCTGTGGTTTCATCACTTTCTGGGACTTCTGCGTCAGACCTACTAACAACTGCACAAGACGCCTTCACCGTTGGCAAAGACTTATCTGTGGGAGTCGCACTTTTCTGCGTGTTTGTGGGCCTTGCACTCGTTCTCATCAAGTACCCGAAGGTTGAGAAAGAACGTGAGATTTTTGGGGAGATCCAGAGCCAGAATGCACGACCTACGACGGAATCGCAATGACACACGCGCAATCATTCTTACTTTGTGTCCGAGGGGGGAATCGAACCCCCAAGCCCTTTCGGGCACTAGCACCTCAAGCTAGCGCGTCTACCTATTCCGCCACCCGGACCCACGCGGCGAACCGCGACCGATGAAGCATACTCACAATGCCCCTTGACCAGACACGGCAGGATGGGGCTATGGACACTGCCAAGGACGTCGTGACCTTGACCCAAGAGCTCATCCGAATCGACACCAGTAACTGGGGTGAGTCGGCGGAGACGAAAGGTGAGGCGGAGGCTGCTGAATACTGCGCTGAGCGACTTCGAGAAGCTGGTTGGGATCCCGAAGTCATCGTGACCACCGGAGATACACGGAGAGCCGTTGCGCTGCGAATCCCGGGTAGTGACCCTGACGCAGATGCCTTGCTCGTGCACGGCCACCTAGATGTGGTTCCTGCAATTGCGGCCGACTGGACGCACCCACCTTTTGCTGCCGTACTTGATGATGGATTCATCTGGGGTCGCGGCGCGGTGGATATGAAGAACATGGACGCCATGATCCTGGCAGTGGCGCGCCGGTGGGGCTTTGAAGGCGTTCGACCCCGAAGAGACGTCGTCATCGTATTTTTCCCTGATGAAGAGGCAGGATCAATTCACGGCTCTCACTGGCTTGTCGATACCCGGCCAGACCTTTTTCACGGCGTGACCGAAGCCGTGGGGGAGGTGGGCGGATTCAGCCTCACAGTCCGTGATGATTTGCGCCTCTATCCCATTCAAACCGCAGAGAAGGGGATTCGGTGGATGCGGTTGCGGGCAAGCCAAAGAGCAGGACACGGTTCGATGATTCATACCGATAACGCAGTCACGGAAATAGCTCGCGCTGTGACCCGCATCGGAGATTACGAGTGGCCTCGTCGCCGCACCAAGACTGTTGATCGCTTTTTGGATGAGCTCGTCGATGCATACGGGATTGATCTGAAGGATGTAGATATGGACGTGGTCCTTCAGCGTCTTGGAACTCTGGGCCTGCTCGTTGGGGCAACCCTTCAGAACACGGCGAACCCCAGCATGCTTGACGCCGGGTACAAGGTCAACGTCATTCCCACGGACGCGGTTGCTCATGTTGACGGACGCGTTTTGCCCGGCTACGAGGAAGAGTTTGACACCACGATTCGAGAACTTATCGGGCCTAACGTCACATTGGAGTTCATTAATCACGACATTGCTATCGAGGCGCCATTCGACACGTCGACCGTGGATTTGATGGCACAAGTACTTCGGTCGCATGATCCCGGCGCACGAGCCATTCCATACATGATTTCTGGCGGGACGGACGCCAAGGCCTTATCAAAACTTGAAATTGCGTGTTACGGCTTCTCACCTTTAAAGATGCCACCCGATGTTGACTATTGGCGCCTTTTCCACGGAGTCGATGAGCGAGTTCCCGTCGAAGGACTCAGGTTTGGGGTGTCGGTGTTGGACGAGTTCTTGCTCTCGTGCTGACTCGCTAGGCGGTCCGCTCGACTCGGTACACACGCCTTCGCAATCTCACCCGTCGCCGGCCATCCCTAAAGATGCGAGATTGGTCCAACTCCCAACTTCCTCGCTCAATGGAAGCGGTCAACATTTGCCGAATCTCCTCGCGTGGAAGGTCTCGGGGCAATGCCACCTCTTTGAATTCCCACGTCGCTCGGGTCTCTGTTGCCACTGATCTACCTAACGCCTCTGCGCCCAACCGGCCTCGGGGTAGCCAAGTGCTGGTTCGGAAATTTCGTCGAGCACCTGGGTGATTTCGGATGGTAGAACAAGTTCCTCACTGGCCAAGCCAGCCAGCAGCTGAGAGGTGGTGCGGGCACCCATAATCGGAGCAACCACGCCTGGCCTATCCCTTAGCCAGGCCAGCGCCACCTCTGCCGGGCTGGCGCCTAGGCCATCAGCCGCAGTGCACACTGCGTCGATGATGCGCTTCGAGCGTTCATCGGCGTAGACGTTGATCCATTGGCTGGTGTCCGGTTGCGCTCCCCTGGAATCGATCGGAATTGAATGCCGATACTTTCCGGTGAGCACCCCACGACCAAGCGGGGACCACGGAAGGATTCCAATACCGAGCATCTGCGCAGAAGGAACAATCTCTCGCTCTATGCCGCGTTCAACAAGTGAATACTCCATCTGAGCGGTGATGATGGGGGCCCGGCCCGCTACCTGCTGCTGATAGGTACATGCCCGAGCTGTTTGGGCACCTGAATAGTTCGAAATTCCAACGTACCGAACTTTCCCACTTGCCACCGCTGAGTCGACCGCAGCAAGTGTTTCCTCCAATGGTGTGAACGGGTCCCATGCATGCAATTGCCACAGGTCGATGGCTTCGACATCTAGTCGTTTCAGGCTCGCTTCTAACGCGTCAAGTAAGTGCCGTCGACTTGCGTCGAATCGCCGCTCGGTGTTTGGCATCGAAACAGCTTTGGTCGCGAGCACAATCTGATCGCGGCACTCAAATTCCTGAAGGAGGGTGCCAAGTAGATCCTCTGCAGCGCCATCGCCATACGTGTCTGCGGTGTCCACCAACGTGCCGCCGGCGTCGAGAAAGGCGGCCAGTTGATCTCGTGCCTCATACTCATCCGTTCCACGGCCCCACGTCATGGTGCCAAGCGCGAGACGGCCAACCCAGAGTCCGGACTTACCCAGAGGTCGTTGCTCCATAGACGCACGTTAGTGCGTTGATGCGTGTCGAAGGCGTCAAGGGCCTAGGGTGGCGGACATGAAATTGGGAGTGAATCTGGGTTATTGGGGTGCCGGCAACGACTCAGACAATCTGGAAGTTGCGCGAGAAGCTGATCGCCTCGGATATTCCGTTGTCTGGGCCGCAGAGGCCTACGGATCGGATGCGGCAACGGTGTTGTCGTGGGTAGCCGCTCAGACCACGTCAATCGATGTGGGATCAGCCATCTTCCAAATTCCTGGTCGCACCCCAGCCAATTGCGCGATGACAGCCGCAACCCTAGATACCTTGTCTGGCGGCCGGTTCCGTCTTGGACTGGGCGTATCTGGACCGCAGGTATCTGAGGGATGGCACGGGGTTCGATTCGACAAGCCTTTGCAACGCACACGCGAATATGTAGACATCGTGCGCTTGGCTCTGTCACGACAAAAGGTGGCTTACTCGGGAGAGTTCTTCACATTGCCTCTACCAGATGGTCCTGGCAAGGCACTGACCTTAACCGTGCATCCTGTTCGAGAAAACCTGCCGATCTATTTGGCTGCGATCGGACCTAAGAACTTGGAGTTGACTGGTCAGATCGCAGATGGGTGGCACGCAATCTTTTTTGCACCTGAGCACTCGAAGTCAGTGATGGCACCCATAGTTGAAGGCCGTAAGTCAGTGGGACTCACTATGGAAGGTTTCGACGTGAACCCCACAGTGCCGGTGGTGTTTGCCGAAACCGTTGAGGAAGCCGCTGAATGGGTACGACCGTACGCAGCACTGTATGTCGGTGGCATGGGATCGCGCGATAAGAACTTTTACAATCAACTTATGGTCCGAATGGGCTATGAGGATGCGGCTATCGAAATCCAAGACAGGTATCTCAACAAGGACTACAACGGAGCTGGTGCCGCTGTTCCGCTCGAGTTTCTCGATCAGACGTCACTTCTTGGTCCCCCAGATCGAGTTAAGGAGCGACTCGCAGCT
>CAIXFB010000052.1 GCA_903918595.1 uncultured Actinomycetes bacterium | reverse complement strand
TGACATCAAACTCTTTACCGCCATACCGATATCCATCTACTGCGATGAACACCGTTGGTTCAAGTTGGCTGAACCGATCGATCACGGCATCCGCACCAAACTCGGGAGAGCATGAAGACCAGGTAGCACCCAAACTCGCAGTCGCGAGGAATGCAACCACTGCTTCAGCACAGTTGGGGATCAGGGCAACAACCCGATCATCCTTGCTCACGCCAAGTCTTCTCAAACCTTCTTGAGCACAAGCAACTTGCGCGCGCAATTCTCCCCGGGTCCATTCAGTTGTGGGAGCACCTTCCCGGATCGCAATAACGGCAACAGAATCCTCTGGGGTCAGGTCTGTGATCGCTAGTGCGCGCTCTGCATAGTTCAGTGTTGCACCAGGAAACCAGGTGGCGTGTTCAACACCGTTGTTGATCAGTGGTGTGGTGGCACTCGTAGTGAAGTTGATCTCTGCGAAATCAGCGACGCTCTGCCAGAAATCCCCAAGATTGTTGATCGACCATTTATGCAGTTGCGCGTAGTCGTCGATCGGGATTTCCAGGCCGTGTGCTTGATTTACGAATTCCGTGAATTGGGCTATCTCTGTAGTGGGGAGTAACTCAGCGTCTGGTGACCACAGAATCTCAGGAACACCCATTAGAAACCGAGCCAAAGGGCGTCGGGGTTCTTGAGTAATTCAACGTCGTAGGTGACCATGGCCGCCGCCATGGAATCGAAATCGACCGTGTGACGCCAACCAAGGTTGATGTAGGCAGAACGGCTATCGCCCACCAAGAGATTCGTGTCAGCTTTGCGCTGGTTGTCTGCTGTGCTGACTACGAGGTCAGACCAATCTGTGATGCCCACGGCGCCAAAAGCTTTGCTGATGAAGTAGGAAAGTCGGTGCGAGATTCCGGTGGCAAGCACGTAATCGGCAGGGGATTCTGCTTGCAGCATCAATCGCATGCCGTTTACGTAATCCGGGGCCCAGCCCCAGTCGCGGGCCACCTCGATGTCACCAAGTTCGAGCACCTTCTGCTGGCCCGCCGCGATCTTTGCAACGGCCATCGAGATTTTTCGTGTGACAAACCCTTCACCGCGCAATGGTGACTCGTGGTTATAAAGAATCGCTGAGGTTGCGAAGAGGCCATCTTGCTCGCGCACCGATCGCAGCATGGCGATCACTTCGGCTTTTGATTGCGCGTAGGGGCTCTTGGGGGCAGGTTCCATAGTTTCTGTTTGCGGAGAGCGATCGACCCCTTCAAAGATGGTGCCCGATGCAGCTGCAACAAGTCTGGGTGCTTTGCCCGCTTGCGTGAGGACGCGCATGCCTTCGATGATCGCTTCAACAGAACCCACGTTGACCGCTCGGGTCATCTCAGGGTTGTTGATGGATTCCACGATCGAACTAATGCCACCGAAGTTGTAAATCTGATCAGGTGTCGTTTCAACCACTGCAGCAGTCATTGCATCTGCATCAGACAAATCGCACTCAATGATCGTGATGCCTGGCGCATAGCGAGTGAGAGTGTGGGTGTCTGTGCCCGGCTTGATCATGCCGATGACCT
>CAIXFB010000051.1 GCA_903918595.1 uncultured Actinomycetes bacterium | reverse complement strand
CTAGCGCAGGTTCGCACCCTTAGCTTTGGCCTGTGCGTTCAGATCGGCTTGAAAGGTTTCCATCGCATCGGCCAGGTCTGAATCAGCACCGCTAAGAATGCGCACGGCAAGTAGGCCGGCATTACGTGAGTTACCAATTGCAACTGTGGCAACGGGCACACCTGCTGGCATCTGCACGATGGAGAGCAACGAATCCATACCATCAAGGGTGCCCACTGCAACGGGGACGCCGATCACCGGCAGGGGGGTGAGTGAGGCCAACATTCCGGGCAGGTGCGCGGCGCCACCAGCACCAGCGATGATCACCTGCAGTCCACGAGCACGAGCAGTGCTGCCGTACTCCACCATCTCGTGCGGCATGCGGTGGGCAGAGATCACATCAAGGCTGTAAGCAACACCGAACTCATCCAGCGCTTCCGCTGCAGCTTTCATGATGGGCCAGTCTGAGTCGCTGCCCATGCAGATTCCGACGATAGGGGTTGAGTCACTCATCGATCGCTCCGGAGAAGTAGTCGGCCGCGTGGTGGGCCCTTGTGAGTAAATCCTCGAGATCGCTTCCCACGGCGGTCACATGGCCGACTTTACGGCCCGGCTTCACTTCCTTGCCGTAGAGATGCACCTTTAACCCCGGATCTCGGGCATATATATGGCGATATGCCGAATAAAGATCGCCGACGTCGCCACCAAGGATGTTGACCATCACGGCGTAAGGCGCCTGCATGAGCGGACTTCCCAGAGGCAGATCCAGCACTGCACGCAGGTGGTTTTCGAACTGGCTGGTGTTGGCTCCATCGATGGACCAGTGACCGGAGTTATGCGGGCGCATCGCTAATTCGTTGATGAAGAATTCGGTACCGGTGTCAAACATTTCAACGGCCAGCATTCCCACCACATCAAGTTCAGCGGCTATCTGCAAAGCGATCGCTTGTGCCTGCATCGCCCGATCATCGGAAAGCCCAGGGCAGGGAGCGATCACTTCTGAACAGATGCCGTCTTTTTGCACGGTCCGCACCACGGGGTAAGCAACGCTTTGCCCACTTGGTGAGCGCGCGATTTGGGCTGAGATCTCTTGCGTGAAATTGATCAGTTCCTCAGCGAGCCATACCGCGCCCGGCGCCAACGGCGATGCGATCAACTCAACAGCTTGGGCGCGGTCACGTACTACCCACACTCCCTTACCGTCATAGCCTCCGCGCGAGGTCTTGATGATGAATGGGTAACCGGTCTGCTCAACGAATGCGTCCACATCTTCAGCCGTCGCGATGACCGACCAGATCGGACACGGTAACCCGGCCGCGCTGAGCCGCTCGCGCATCGCGACCTTGTCTTGGGCGAAGTGCAGCGCGTGCGGTCCGGGGCGAACGTCAATACCCCGTGCCAGAACCTCTTCCAGAATCGCGGTCGGCACGTGCTCGTGGTCGAACGTGACCACATCGCAGCCAACTGCAAATCCCAGAACCGCATCGGCATCATCGTGCCGGCCGATCGCCACGTCGGCAACAACCTGCGCTGCTGACTCGTCCGGCTCAGTTGCCAAAACCCTGAAATTGATGCCCAGCGCTGCAGCCGGAGCCGCAGACATGCGGGCCAATTGACCGCCGCCGACCATGCCGACCCGTGGCGTGTGCACAGCAGAACTCTAGTTGCACGCAACATCACCGGCAGAGCGCCAGAGCTGGTACTCCCCTGCTCCCTAGACTCACCTTCGTGCAGGAACAGCGACCGGGCATCGCCATGCGGGCGTATGGGTCGATTCGTGATCAATTCACCCTGCTCTTCCGCGAGATGGCCAAGTTTGGCGTCGTCGGACTCACCGCCCTCGTCGTCGATATCGGCTTGTTCAACGTGTTGCGCTTT
>CAIXFB010000050.1 GCA_903918595.1 uncultured Actinomycetes bacterium | reverse complement strand
GAGGTGGGCATCCCATTGGAATCTTCTTTGGCCATCATGACTGCGGTTGAGAGTTGTGGGGTGTAACCGGCAAACCAGGCGCTCTTGTTGTCATCAGTAGTGCCAGTCTTCGCTGCTGCTGGCCGTTGGAGTTCGAGTGCTCGGGTGCCGGTGCCATTGGTGACAACCCTGTTCAATGCGTATGTCACGGTGTCTGCCGTCATGGAGTCAAACTCAGCGCTCACGTCTGGCTCATGTTGAAACAGCAGCCCGCCGTTGGGCCCGGTTACTGATTTCACGAACGTGACCATGGCTCGGGTTCCTCGGCTCGCAAAAGTCGCGTACGAGTTCGCCATGTCGAGGGCACTAGGCGATGCCGTACCAAGAACAAACGTGAGGTCAAGTGCATCAAGGTTCATGCCCGGAGTGGTGGCAGGGATCCCCGCGCGGATTGCCACGTCGGCCACTGCATCAACGCCGATCTCCGCTTCCATTTCCACATACGCGGTGTTGATGCTGTATTCGGTGGCTTGTAACAGTGTGACGATCCCAAAGGATCGGTTTCCGTAATTGCGCAGGGTGTAGCCGTTGATCGTTGCTGGTGAATCACCCATCCACACTGAATTCAGGGGGAGGTCTTTTTCCGTGGCAGCGGCCAACGCGAACGCTTTGAACGTCGATCCAGCCTGCGCAAAAGCTCTCGTCGCATTGTTAATCTGATCGTCGATAAAGTCTTTTCCACCATACATAGCAACGACTTCACCCGTGCCGGGCCGTACAGCCGCGAGGCCAAGACGCAGGCCTTCCGTGTTGCTGCTCGGTCCCTGCTCTTTCACTGCGGCGACCGCTGCGCGCTGGGCCCGACGTTCAAATGTGGAAACAATTTTGAGGCCACCGCGCTGGATTTCGGTTTCGTCGTATCCCATTTCGCGAAGTTGCTTTTCAACTGCGGTGAGTAGGTAGCCGGTTTGACCACCGAGTCGGTTGCCAGCGCGTTGTTCCTTGATTTCAGGGAATCGAGCTTCCTCGCGAGTGGCGGGATCGAGCCAACCCTGCTCCACCATCGAATCCAGCACATATTCCCACCTGCCCTTGAGGCCAGGAAGATTGTCTTCAGGTGCTAGTCCGCCAGGTGATTTGATGATCGCCGCGAGCATCGCCGCTTGCGAAACATTGATCTCCGCAACCGGCTGATTGAAGTACGCGATTGACGCAGCTTCGATTCCGTATGCGCCGCGTCCGAAATAGATCGTGTTGAGGTAGTCCTCGAGTATTTGGTCTTTGGAGACGATCGTTTCCAACTTAAACGCGAGCATCGCTTCTTTGATCTTGCGATCCCAACTGCGTTCCTGGGTGAGGAATGCATTTTTCGCGTACTGCTGGGTGATCGTTGATGCACCCTGTGTAGAGCCACCGGTGATGTTGTTCCACGCGGACCGTGCGATACCTACGGGTGAGATGCCACCGTGGTTGTAGAAGTCGCGATCCTCTGCCGACAGAACGGCAAGTTGCACAGGCTCAGGGATGTTCGCCAGTTCCACGCTGCGGCGGGTTGCCTCTCCCAGGCGACCAATTTCCCGCTGACCATCGGCGTAGTACACGATCGTGGCTTCGCTGGTGGAGACCTCGTTGGGGCTCGGAACATCCGTTCTGGCCAAGACGAGTGCGAATCCAGCCACGCCCACTGCCACCACGAGAACGGCGAGCCAGATGAATCTGGCGAGCCATTTGCGGGGACGCGGGGAAGAACTCAACTCGATCACCTCGGGGAAGTTGTGCCGGCTGCGCGGGTTGGACTCCCCAAGTGCACCACTAGTTCCCCATGAGGCAGGGGTGCGACCCGCCGATTTAGTGGATCAGATCCCTCGGAGTTGGCAGGGCGCGCCTGGGGACGCCGTCGCCGAGCTGAAAGCGTCTGATCATGAAGTTCCAATGACAGTGCTGGCACACCTCCACCACATACACGGTGAATTCACCGAATTGCGGGGCCATTGCGGGCAACTCCGATTCAGCACGGATCCGTCCGCTATACGGTCCGAGCTCATCCCCGTACACATAGTGCAGGTTCACGAGGTCGCTTTTTCGGCAAGCAGGGCATTTCTCCCCGCTCGTCTCACCGTGAAATTTCGCGGCCTTGAGGAGGTAGGGATCGGCCTCGCAGAATTCCGACGTCAAAGCGCCCCCGGTATGCAGGGTGCGCAAAGCACCTCGTCGCTGCAGGGCGTAATCAATCACGAAGCGAGGGGCAGCGGGATTGGCGACCGGTTCGGCAGGAGGAAGCGGGTCTCGCGATGAAGAGCGCGGGCGCCCTGGCTCTCCCTTGACGACGGAACCTCGCACGGAAGATCGTCGCGAGGTGGCCATGAAGAGATCGTAACCGACCCTGAGCGGTCTTATAGTGGGGTGATATGTCGAATCGATATATCGCGTGCTAGATTCCGCGGATGCGCTCCGATGTCCTCGAATCCACGATCCTTGGGATCTTGCAGAGTGAGCCCACGCACGGCTACGACCTCCGCCAGCAGCTTGCGAGCATTCTCGGGCCCTTCCGCGCCCTCTCCTACGGCTCGCTCTACCCATGCCTCAAACGCATGGAGCGGGCCGGGCTGATCTCGCGCCGAGACGATTCCCTTCCCGTTACCCCAGCCCGTCGGTCCAAGATCGTCTACGAACTCACCCCCGCCGGAACCGAACACTTTGCGGGGTGGATCGGCACCCAAACTCCCAGCGACTGGGAAGACGAAGGCTTCGCCGCAAAAATGGCGTTCTTCTCGCGCACTGAGGCGAAGCTACGTTTGCGAATCCTTGAAGGGCGACGGACTCGGCTCGAACAACGGCTCAGTGACCTTGGCGACTCGATCGACATCACCTCGAAGCGGGTCGACACCTATACCGATCTTCTGCAGCGTCATGGCCTCGATGGTGCACGGCGTGAAGTGTCTTGGATTGAAGAGCTCATCAGTACTGAACGAACATCACACCCATCTATCCCCCCAGCTTTAAGGAGCACTACATGACAGACATTCGCGTCGCCATCATTGGCGTCGGAAACTGCGCAAACTCACTCATCCAGGGCGTGCACTACTACGCCGATGCACCGGTTGATGAAAAGGTTCCGGGCCTGATGCATGTGCAGTTCGGCGACTATCACGTTGGAGATGTCAAATTTGTTGCTGCTTTCGACGTAGATGAGAAGAAGGTAGGCCTCGACCTCGCTGATGCGATGTGGGCATCAGAGAACAACACCATCAAGTTTGCTGATGTGCCGGCATCAGGAATCACCGTGCAGCGCGGCCACACCTTGGATGGCCTCGGCATCTACTACAACGAAACCATCACTGAGTCGGCTGCAGAACCCGTGGATGTGGTTGCTGCCCTTAAGAATGCTGACGTCGATGTTGTTATTTGCTACCTGCCTGTGGGATCAGAGAACGCTGCAAAGTTCTATGCACAATGCGCTATTGACGCCGGCTGTGCCTTCGTGAATGCACTCCCCGTTTTCATCGCAAGTGATCCGGTGTGGGCAAAGAAATTCGCAGACGCGGGTCTTCCTATCGTTGGTGATGACATCAAAAGCCAGGTGGGTGCAACGATCACCCACCGTGTGATGGCCGCGCTCTTCGAGGATCGCGGTGTCAAACTTGATCGCACCTACCAACTCAACGTTGGCGGAAACATGGACTTTAAGAACATGCTTGAGCGCGATCGCCTGCACTCCAAGAAGGTGTCCAAAACACAATCAGTCACGTCGCAACTTGAGCATGACCTTGGTGAACGTAACGTCCATATCGGCCCTTCCGATTACATCGCTTGGCTCGACGATCGCAAGTGGGCCTTCGTGCGGTTGGAGGGTCGCGCCTTCGGCGACGTTCCCCTGACGCTCGAATACAAACTCGAGGTGTGGGACTCGCCCAACAGCGCCGGAGTGATCATCGATGCCTTGCGCGCAGCCAAAATTGCTATGGATCGCGGGGAAGGCGGGCCAGTCCTGTCGGCATCGAGCTACTTCATGAAATCCCCACCCGAGCAGTACCGAGACGGCGTGGCCCGGGAATCGGTAGAAGCCTTCATCGCAGCATCGGTCCCTGTTTGATAGCTGGGCCGCTACGGTCATTGCATGAGATCGCTGCACGCACTTCGAGACGTGCTGCGCAGCCGTGACTTTCGTCGGCTGTTCTCTGTTCGGATAGTCGCCCAGTTCGGCGATGGTTTGCTGCAGGCTTCCCTTGCCACATTCGTTCTGTTTTCACCCGAACGAGAACCTGACCCCGTTCGGGTCGCTGCTGCGTTTGCAATCCTGTTGCTGCCGTTCTCCATCATCGGTCCCTTTGCCGGAGTATTCCTCGACCGCTGGAGCAGACGCAACGTGCTCGTTCGGGCAAACGGGCTCAAAGCATTGACCACGGTGATCGTTTTAGCTGTGGTGATGTCTGGCGATGACGGGCTACTACTGGGATTCAGTGTGCTCATCGTGCTCGGCATTGGTCGCTTTGTGCTGGCCGGACTTTCTGCGTCGCTTCCACATGTGGTGTCAGGACGTGACCTCGTCACGGCCAACGCTTTGACGCCCACCGCCGGCACCATCGCTGCGGCCGTGGGCGGGGTAGTGGGCATCACCCTCCGCGCAGCCGTGGGAGGGGGCGATGCGGGCAGCCAGTTCATCCTTATCTGTGCGATTGCCTGCTATCTGATAGCTGGACTCATCGCCACCCGAATAGCCGTGCACCTGCTGGGCCCACATGGTGAAAAACCCACCGATTCTGTTTCCGGAGTTGTGCGAGGTCTCATCAGTGGCATTGGTGAATTGCGCGTGCACGCAAAGGCGGGCCGCGCCATCACCGTGGT
>CAIXFB010000049.1 GCA_903918595.1 uncultured Actinomycetes bacterium | reverse complement strand
TCGAGGCCAGCCACACCTGGTCCACCAGGGTTCACTACGAGGGAGCCCTTTTTCTGGCCACGAGCGGGCACCCGGTTCAGCGCCAGTGTGACCGTGCCCAATGCTGGACGCGCGTAATCCTTGGGGACCTTGATCGTGGAGCACTCGAGCCGGGTGCCGCAGGGCAGCCACGTCAGTGCCTCTTTTGCCAGAACACGGTGCATGGAGGCCGCTAGGGGGGCCTGTGTGGCCAACGATGTGGATGCGCCGGCGACGTCTCCAGCAACGAACAGTGCCAAGGCGCAGGCAAATGCCGCCGCCTTGCGCACGGGGGAGGCATGCTGCAGGTGCCGCTCCTTCATGAGGCCACGGTACGTCAAGACCGCCCGGGTATCGGGCTGGGCGAAGACATGGCAGGCTTGAGGGGGTTCCACGCACGGTACGACTCGTCAATGCTCAACCTCGAAAGGTCTCGTCATGAGTGGCAATGCCACCTTCCAGTACACGGACACAGCCGTGCTCTCTGTTTCTGGTGTCGATGCCCCTCAGGTCGTCACCTCAGATGAAATCGATGAGCAATTGGCTGCCACATACGATCGGGTGGGTCTTCGGCCGGGAATGTTCGAGTCGCTTGCGGGGATTAGCGAGCGTAGGTGGTGGCCCACTGATGTGACCTTCGCAGATGCAGCAGCGATGGCGGGAGCCAAAGCTCTCGCCGACGCAGGTGTTGATCCTGGGCAGGTGGGTCTACTTATTGATACATCGGTCTGCCGTGATCAATTGGAGCCATCGGCTGCGGTAGACGTGCACCAGCAACTCGGACTCGGTTCCGCCTGCGTCAACTTTGATCTCAGTAACGCGTGTTTGGGGTTCATGAATGGCATGCAACTTGCGGCTCTCATGCTCGACGCCGGAACGATCAACTATGCGTTGATAGTCGATGGGGAAGGGAGTCGTCGTCCGCAAGAGGCCACCATTCGAAGGCTGCAGCAGGATTCGGCTACTCGTAAAGATGTCCTGGATAATTTCGCCACTCTGACCCTGGGTTCAGGGGGAGCGGCGATGGTTCTGGGTAGGGCGTCTGAACATCCCGAAGGGCATCGGTTTGTGGGTGGGGTGAGCCGTTCGGCCACCGAACACAACAAATTGTGTGTGGGGGATCTTGACTACATGCGCACGGACAGTCGGGGACTATTGAATGCTGGTGTTGCATTAGCTCTCGATACATGGCGTGATTCAAAAGAGTTCTTTGATTGGTCCAACCTTGATGCGTATGTGATTCATCAGGTTTCCCAGGTGCACACACGTGAGATTGCGAATGCGCTTGGCATCGACTTGGCAAAGGTACCGCTCACGTTCCCGCTGCGCGGAAACATTGGTCCCGCTTCTGTGCCGTTTACGCTTGCCATGAATCAAAGTGAATTCCTGCCCGGCCAGCGAATCGCTTGTATGGGGATTGGTTCAGGATTGAACTCGGCGGTGATCGAGATAGCGTGGTGAACCCGCCGCTCTCAGTGATCGGGCTACCCGGGATAGCACCTGAGTGGTCGCGCCAGGCCAGTTTCATCGACTCACAGAACGAAATGCGCAGTGTTCACGCGCTCGATACGCATTGTGAACCGTCTTCGCGAGACAACATCACCCTGACACTCGTGTGCGTTCATGGGAATCCCACTTGGTCTTTCATGTGGAGAAAATTGCTGGCAACGGCTCCAGTTGGGGTGCGCGTTGTGGCCATTGATCAAATCGGCATGGGACTCTCTGAGAGAACCGGCGCCATCCGCAGACTCGAACAGCGCGTTGATGACCTCACTCGCATGGTGGCTGCTTTAGGAGTGACCGGGCCGGTGGTGAGTGTTGCGCACGATTGGGGTGGTCCAGTCTCACTGGGCTGGGTCGAGTCGGTCATTGCGCACACTGAAAGTCAGTGCACCATCCAAGGTGTTGTTCTGATGAACACCGCCGTACATCAGCCCAATCATTCGCACGCCCCTGCGCTCATCCGCCTAGCTCGAACGCCGGGGATCTTGGCCATGGTTGCTGAAAAATCCGCTGGATTCATTCGCGGGACGACCTTGCTCAGTGGTTCCTCGATGCCAGCCGAGGTGGCGGCTGGATATCGAATGCCTTATTCGAACGCGCATCGCCGGCGAGCAGTTCGCGAATTCATTGCAGATATACCCCTCGAGACGGATCACCCGTCAGCGGCTGTGCTTGATCGCATTGCCGAAGACCTCACGCTTCTTGATCACACACCTGTGCTGCTGCAATGGGGTCCGGGTGACCCGGTTTTCTCCGACATCTATTTGCAGGACTTCATCAAAAGAATCCCGCATGCGGACGTGCACAGGTACGAGGGCGCCCGACATCTCGTCATTGAAGATGCATCGCAAGTAGTGGGTGATCTATGGTCGTGGGTCGCATCGCTGGGTGAAAGCCCGGAACAACACTCTGGCGATGAAGCGGAGAATGTCAATCTGAATGCGGCCATCGCGCAACGGTCGCTCGATGCCTCACCGGCGATCATCACCTTGGCTGAACGTGGATCCGCCCGTGACGTTAGTTGGTCTTCGCTGGCAACCGTTGTTGATCGCATGGCACGCGGATTGGCATTGCGCGGAGTCACGCCAGGAGATCGCATCGCTGTCTTGATCCCACCTGGCCCGGATCTCATTGCGTTCGTCTACGCGTGCTGGCGGATTGGCGCGGTCGTTGTGATCACTGATGCTGGCCTGGGCATTAGAGGGATGCGCAAAGCGATTCGTGGAGCTGGAGTTACGCATTGCATAGGTATCGACCGCGCACGTCCGCTTCTTCGTACTATCCCCGTTCCCGGGCTTCGATTGTCAATGCGAGACCTCGCAGACGTAGTTCGTGAAGGCTGGGCTCCTTCGCCCAGCTCAGATCCGTTACCGCGAAAGTCAGGCGATGAAGCTGTTGTGGTCTTTACCTCCGGATCGACGGGTCCAGCCAAGGGTGTTGTGTACACCCACGGTCAAATTCAGCGCACCTGTGACCTGCTCACTCAGCATTACGCACTCACCCCTGCGGACGGTCTAGTGGCAGCCTTTGCGCCCTGGGCGGTCTTGGGCCCAGCCCTAGGCATTTCTTCGGCCATTCCAGATATGGATGTGACAAAGCCCCGAACCCTTACTGCGCGGGCCCTCGCTGATGCCACGCTGGCAGTGAAGGGCACGTTGATGTGGGCATCACCGGCTGCTCTAGCAAACGTGGTGCGCACCGCATCTCTATCTGGAGTGTCTCCGAATGACTTCACAACCCTTCGGTTGGTCCTTGCCGCGGGTGCACCGGTGAGTGCTCAGCTTTTAACAGAGGCGCGGGCACTGTTTCCCGATGCCCAGTTACGCACGCCATATGGCATGACTGAGGTGCTGCCGGTATGCGACGTCACTTTGGAAGACATTCTCGAAGCCGGTAGAGGAAATGGCGTGCTCGTTGGTTTTCCACTCCCTGGAGTTGAGGTTCAGATAGCAACACTTGATGCAGATGGGTGTCCGGCACCCGATCTGACAGGTAACCCTGACGTCACTGGGGAAATCGCTGTCCGGGCTGACCACATGCGAGATCGATATGACGGTCTGTGGTTCACCAATTCGTTGGCCTCGCAAAATCCTGGCTGGCACAGGACCGGCGACGTCGGACATCTTGATGCTCGCGGCCGTGTATGGATTGAGGGGCGACTCTCGCATGTCATCACTACGTCGAGTGGTGTGGTCACCCCAGTGGGGGTGGAGCAGGCGGTGGTGTCACTCGATGAGGTGGTGAGTGCTGCCTGTGTTGGTGTCGGATCCCAAGGAGATCAACAGGTGGTTGTGGTCGTCACGGGGCCACACGCGAAGTCGGTGGTGGCATCACCTGAGTTGACCTCGCGGGTTCGTCTGGTGTCAGGTGTGGATGTGGCTGCGGTACTTATTCGTGATGAACTCCCCGTGGACATTCGTCACAACGCGAAGATCAATCGCACTGCTGTTGCCGTTTGGGCCGATCACGTTCTTTCCGGCCATTCGCGATGAAAGTACTGCTTACCGGGGGTCGGGGTCTGATCGGCGGGGTGATTGCGCAGGAGTTGGTGTCTCGAGGCCATGAGGTAACGGTGCTGCAGCGCACGCCATCGGGCCTTGATCTACACGAGCGACTGACAGAGCAGCTTGGCGATATTCGAGACCCTTCGGTCATGAATCATGCTTGCAAGGGAATTGATGGTGTGATCCATGCTGCAGCCCTCGTCGGAATAACCGGCTCGTGGTCTGATTTTGAGTCAGCAAATGTGCAAGGCACTCAATCGGTGCTCGATGCAGCCCGCCTTGCTGGCGTCTCGCGTTTTGTTTACGTCTCCTCACCCTCGGTAGCGCATTCTGGCCGGGCGTTGGTTGGTGCGGCTGCTGGTGTTGCTGAGCCGGATTTAGTTCGCGGCCATTACGCCCGAAGCAAGGCCATAGCTGAACGAATGGTGCTCGCGCAATCATCGGCCACGTTTGCAGCAGTTGCTATCAGGCCGCATCTGGTGTGGGGACCAGGTGATGAACAACTTGTCGGTCGGATTGTTGATCGCGCTCGATCAGGTCGATTAGTTCTTATTGACCACGGCCGTGCATTGATTGACAGCACATATTCAACAAATGTCGGCTCAGCCGTTGTGTCCGGACTTGAGCGAGTTGGCCGGGCAGATGTGAATGGGCGAGCTTTTGTTGTGTCCAATGGAGAGCCGCGCACGGTGGCGGAATTGGTGACCCGAATTGTGTCGGCCGCTGGATTGCCGGCGTCCTCGCGTTCCATCCCGTACCCGGCTGCGTACGTTGCCGGCGCGGTGGTTGAGGGAGTCTGGCGACTTTCCGGCCGGCGCACGGAGCCACCCATGACCCGTTTCCTTGCCGAGCAGTTGGCCACCGCCCACTGGTTCGATCAGCGCGACACCCGACAGGCGTTGGATTGGCGCCCGGAGGTTTCCTTGGATGAGGGATTTGCAGAATTACGGAATTGGTATGTGCGCGCTGGCGGCGTGGCTGACTGATCAAGACCG
>CAIXFB010000048.1 GCA_903918595.1 uncultured Actinomycetes bacterium | reverse complement strand
AGTAATAATCATGCTGTCTAACATTTTGTCTAACATTTTCAGTTATAGAGCTAGCCGTTACCATCTCGAACATTCGCAAACACATCTGCTGTTGCTGAGCGCTGCTTGGGTGTGACATGGGCATAGATGCGGGCAGTGGTCACACCGCGTTCTGCTTGCTTGCTCGCGCTCCTGCTCTCCATTGCCAACCCGAAAGTCCTATTGCTAGCAGCAGCGGGAGGAATAGACATCGGCAGTGCCGATTGGTTAATTCAGCAGCAGATCATTGCGGTTGGTGTGTTCGCTGGTGTTGCTTCGATCAGTGTCGCGGCTCCTCTTCTCTCGTACACCGTCGCTGGCCCTCGAGTGCTCGGACCGCTTTCTCACGCTAAGGATTGTTTACTGCGCAATAACGTCGCGGTTCTCGTCATCATCTTTCTCCTGCTGGGTGTTCTTCTGACCTTGAATGGAGTCACTGGTCTACTCGCATCGGCGTGAGTCGTTTTCGCGATGGACGAGATCAACGAGGAGCCCGGAAGCCCGATTGGCGTTAGTACTCCTGCCGCGCCGCGAGCCGCGCGAAGTGTCCACCGCTCGCTAGTAGGTGAGCCGGCGGGCCTTCTTCCACGATGCGGCCGCCCGACACTACGAGGATGCGGTCGGCGCGTTCCACCGTGGTGAGCCGGTGCGCAATAGCGACACGTGTGACCGGCTGACCCAGGATCGAGCGCATAACGATGGACTGGGTCATGTTGTCGAGTGCACTGGTTGCTTCGTCGAGCAGGATTACCCGAGGGTCGCTGACAAGGGCCCGAGCGATCATGAGCCGCTGGCGCTGGCCGCCCGAGATCGCACCGCCCCGGTCGCCAATCGGCACATCGAGACCGCGTGCGCGCACCTCGGGCTCGAGTCCAGACTCGGTGATGACCTTCCATAGGCGCCCGTCGTCAATCTGGAGCGGACCGCAGATGCACTCACGGTATGTCGTTCCAAAAGGCATAGAGGTTTGCAGCACCGTTCCCATCTGTCGGCGCACGGCCGCGACATCGAGGTCGGCGAGGTCTTGTCCGTCGAAGGAGACAACCCCACTCCATGGTGTTTCGAAGCCGAGGATGAGACGCATCACCGTGGACTTGCCCGATCCCGATGGGCCCACGAGCGCTACGAACTCTCCCGGTTCGATCGTGATGTTGAGGCCGTTGAGCAGCGGAGGTTGGTCAGAGTCGTAGCCAAAGACAATGTCGGTGAGTTGGATGCGACCCTGCAGCGGACCTGGCGCACGCGTGGGACCTGGCCGCTCGACCGCGGTGGACGTAATGGGCACCACGCGCTCGAGCACGGGTCCCAACTCCACCAGCGTATTCAGATTCTGGGTGAGCAAACCCATTGCAATGGTTAGTTGCGCAACAGCGACGTACGCTCCCATGAACGCCGACGCGGTGAACGAGCCTCTCCCGGCAACCACTGCAATGACGAGTACCGCGTTCATGAAGATCGGCCCAGCAATAAGAACCGGTTCGGTCCTATGAAGCCCGACGAGTCGGCGCTCTATTGTGGTCAGCTGGGGCGCAAAGAGCCGGGCCCACCGAGCCATCGCTCGTGACTCTGCACCGCTCACGCGAATGGGAACGATCGCGCCAACTATTGCAACAAAACTGCTCTCAGCCACGCTTCGATCCTCGAGATACTGCTCAAGGTGCCCACGCGCGCGCAATTGAAAAATAGAGACAAGAGCCATAACGATGAAAATGGTGAAACACATCGCAATGCCAAGTACCACGTCGATCGCGAGCAGGTACACCAGATTGACTAAACCAAAAACCGACGTGAGCACCAATGCGAGCACCCCGTCATCGACAGTTTCCCGGGCAGTCTCCACCGCCAGTGAACGGTTGAGGATCTCGCCAGACTGCATGCGCCTAAAGAACGGAAGAGGTAACCGCAGCAGATGCGCCATGACGCCTGGAGCCAGACGCGCATCGCTCGATTGGCGCAGCCGAATCAGCAAGATATTGCGCGCGACGATGAGCATGGCACCGCCCGCGCTTCCAAGGGCGAAGGTAAGGAGGATGCCGGCCGCTAAGCCAGCATTTCCCGAGGGCACGGCTACCCCAAAGAGCTCTGACGTAGCAATCGGCAGGAGCAGACCGATGGTGCCTCCGAGCAGCGAAAGCAAGAGCACCATTCTTAGTTGCGACAACCGCCCGCGTACTGACCACCAGATGAGTGCGCGCCACGATGCACCGGGCGGCAGCGAACCGGTCACGATGACGGTTTCTCCAGCGTCTTCGGCACCATTGAAACGCGTGCGTGCGCGGGTGCCACCAGCAACAGCGTTAGCACCCGATCCACTTGGCAAAATTGCCGCGGCCGAACCGTCCGCTGAGGTCACTGCCGGTCCCGGCAACGAGTCCCACCAGTGAGGTACGCGTGGTGGAGGCTCGACCATCAGACCGGAGGCTGCAGCGATGGCATCCATGGGCGAGAGTTGGCGCTCGACGCGAGGGTCAGGTGCGCGCACCTCGCCGTCGATCGTGGACAGGGCAACAGAGAAGGCGTCTAGTAGAGGTGAAGGGAAGCGCGGCGCTCGCGCTAAATACCCGTGGGGAGTCGCTGCGGCTCCTACTGTGTCGACAGCCTCGTCCCATGACGTATCGAGAGGTCCACTATCTGGAGTGTCGCGTCTCTCAGCCATGGACCAACTCCGCAAAAAGGCCCTCGTTAACGAGGTCCGTGAATGTGCCGCGCTGGACAATGCGTCCTGCAGCGACCACGAGAATTTCGTCGGCGTCGCGAATGGTGCTTAGGCGGTGCGCTATGAGGATGGTGGTCACGCCGCGAGTGCGCAGCCGTGCCTCCATGTCAGCCTCAACGACAGGATCGAGTGCACTCGTCGCCTCGTCCAGCACGATGATCCGCGGATCACCGGCCAAAGCGCGAGCGATAGACAGACGCTGCAACTCGCCGCCGCTGTAGCCGCCTTCTGCCGAAGTCACGTGATGAAAATACGCTCCTGGTCTGCTCAGGATTGTGCTTTCGATGCAGGCATCGCGCGCAGCTCGCTCCACTGCATCATCTGTAATGCTTTCATCCCACAACGTGAGATTCTCACGGATCGTGCCGGGGAAAAGTACAGAGGTCTGTGGTACATAAGCGATGTCACGGGTACGCATATCGCGCGGTACCGAGAGGCGAGGCGTTCCGTCTAGCGAGACGTAGCCAGACCACGGGCGCAATTCACCAATGATGAGTTTCGCGATAGTGGTCTTGCCACTTCCACTCGGACCAACGAGGGCAATGCGGCGGCCAGCTCCGATCTCCAAGGAAAGATCCTCGAGCAAAAGATCCATGGCATCGCCATATCCGAAGTTGACAGAGTGCAGTGAGACCGCACCCCCTAGTCGACTCGAGGCCGCTGAAGGTCCCGTTGGTGTCGATGTAAAAACTGTGAGCAATTCTGGATCAAGAGGCTGACGCACAACGGGTCCGAACTGCTTTTCGGCACTTGTGATGGTTTGCGCCAAGGCCCCGAAGGTGGCAAGCATTTGGACCCTGCTGAGCAGCAGCACCATGAATGCTTGAGCAGCCACCACGGTGCCCAAATTGATAGTGCCCGCGAAGACCTCCGCGACCCCGATGGCAATGATTGCTCCTAGTCCCACGGTCTGAGCGAGGACTGGCACGAGGGTAAGGTACTGATTTGCGATGCCCAATTGGGTGGCAGAAGACTCCACGTTCTGGCGGATATGAGCCCAGCGCATAAAAGAAAACTGCTCCCAAGCAGCTGCCTTTATCGACTCAATCGAAGAAATGACATCAGAGGTGTAACCACTCAGGCGCACGAGATCGGTATCGAAACGACGCTGCAGGCTCTCGCGGCGTTTGAGCACACTTTGGCCAATTAACAATGTGACGACGCTCACGAGCAGAGCAGTCAGGCCCATGACGGCGTCAAGGAAGAAGATCATGACAAGAAACACAATTGCCATGAGTGAGTTGACGAGTGCAAATGGGAGGTAAAACCCACCTCGCAATGCAAAGCGCTCCGCAGCGTTAAATCGCCCGAGCACATTGCCTACGCCGTATCGCTGAAGGTGGGGGATGCTCATCGTGAGGGAGTGCCAAACGAAGGCTGTCGACCGTGAACGGAAAAGACGCTTCTGTAGGTGCCTAAACACAGCTGTCTGTATCACGACGGCCGAAGCAGCAACGGCGCCGGCGATGAGCAGACCTAGAACAACTATCAGGCCCCACGTGGTGTCCAATGCGACGATGTAGCGGTCGACGAAGAGTTGCATGAGCAGTGGCACCGCGATGCTGGGAATCAAGCCCACCACAACGGCCACGCAAACGTAAATCAGGCTTTTCTTCGACTGCAGCAAGACGGCAGCGATCACCCCGCGTGACGTGCGATCTGGTTCGAAGCCCGGTAACGGTGTGCCATCGGGTGCGATGCAGTAGGTGCGCAGCAGTGCATCCGCTGCGAGGTCTGACGGTAGTCCCTCTAATCCTCCGAGTTGTCGCTCTACAGTTTCAATCGACACAACTCGACCGTGTGATGCAAGTGTGGCGACCAGTCTCTCTGCCTGGCTCACTGCGCGAAACAGCCCGTCGTGATGCGGCCGCTCACGGCGTGCTCCCGCCCAGTACCGAAGAGTCTCGCAACAGCACAGTGACTGTGCCCAGCGAGCCCGCATTGATCTCTAAGTCGGGTCCTTGGCCGATGCTCCATCTGTAGCCGGAAGGGGTTGACGGATCTTGCAGAAGCTCAACAGTTACCTCTACCACCGGTCCTGACGCGAGGAAGTAGTCGACAAGCGAGGCGTTGCCCCCGACGATGTAATTGATTCGCTCAGCAGATACAGGTGTCGGGGACAAGTCAGTGACGGTACCGCGGATTACGCCGTACTGCGCCGCGCGCGGTGCAACGGCAGGCGACACCTCCGCCGGTGCACCAACATTGATCGTGTGAGAATCCCTCACGGCGATGAACGTCTTGACGACCAGGGCAGCATCGGCAGGCTGAAGGTAAACCATGGGGTCACCCGCCTCGGTGATGCGACCTGAAATGGCGACCACTTCGGTGATGATGGCATCTACTGGACTCCTAATTGATTCAACGTCACCGCCCTCAATTTCGACGCGCAAGAGTTCTTCGCCCTGGCTTACGCGCTGGCCCGGTTGAACTTCGACGGTCTCCACTATGCCGCTCAGCATGGTGCCCACCTCGGTGAAACCTTGTGCGGGAACGACGTAGCCAAATCCCGATACTGTCTGCGGAACACGGCCAAAGAACGCCCAGACCACAATGGCGACCACGACCAGGCACAAGCCGATGAGCGCAACTAGAAGTGGGCGCCCCAAGGATGCCGCACGCTGATCGACCACAGCTGCGGGATCAGGGGGCGCTTGGATGCTGTTCACGGCAGTACATTAGCGGTTGGCAAGTGGCCAATGACGGAGTTTCTTTACCGAGCCTGAGCCTCAGTGAGCAGGTATCAATTCCCCGAAGCGGCTCCAATTTTTTGTGAGGGAATTTTGGGTCATGTTCCAAGTCCCACCCGCTTGCGTGGTTTTAAGTGGGAACAGTTTGGGAACATTCTTTGAGTGTGCCTTTCTAAATGCTTTTGCAATGCTTTTGCCCAGCCCATCAAGGTCGTCACCGAAGAACCCCCCGTAGGTGTCAAGGGTGAGTCGGATGTCGGAATGAATCGCCCTGAGTTTTGTTCTTAGTGTTTTACGAGGGCACCGGTTGGTGTCCTCGCTTGTTGTGAATTGTAATAGTTGTCCTCGCATTCGACGGGTGTTTGGTAGTTCAGCTCTGAGTGCAGTCGTGAGTGGTTGAACCACCAGACCCATTCCAAGGTGGCT
>CAIXFB010000047.1 GCA_903918595.1 uncultured Actinomycetes bacterium | reverse complement strand
GGATGGCGAGCGGCATGCGATCGGCCTCAATGCTGAGCTATGGCAACCCCGTCCGTATCAAACTGAAGCAGCCGAAGGTTTCTGGCACGGTGGTTCTGGAGTGGTAGTGCTGCCATGCGGTGCGGGCAAAACCATTGTGGGAGCCCTTGCCATGTCTCTCGCGCAAGCCACCACCTTGATCCTGGTCACCAATACCGTTTCTGCTCGCCAATGGCGTGCGGAACTACTTGCGCGCACAACTCTTACCGAAGATGAGATCGGTGAGTACTCAGGGGCTAAGAAAGAAGTGCGCCCCGTCACGATTGCCACCTACCAAGTGATGACCACCAAGCGGCAGGGTCTCTACCCGCACCTCGAGGTGTTCGACTCCCGCGATTGGGGTCTGATCATTTACGACGAGGTGCATTTGTTGCCGGCACCGATTTTTCGGTTCACCGCAGACATTCAGTCACGTCGTCGACTCGGGTTGACCGCAACCCTCGTTCGCGAGGACGGTCGTGAGTCAGATGTGTTTTCACTTATCGGACCAAAGCGCTACGACGCACCATGGAAAGACATCGAGACCCAGGGTTACATCGCACCTGCTGACTGTGTGGAAGTTCGGGTCACCATGCCCGAGCCTGATCGCATGGCCTACGCGATGGCTGAGCCCGAGGATAAATACCGCATGGCCGCTTCAGCACCGGAGAAGATCACCGTGGTGGAACAGCTCGTCGAGCAGCACGGCACCGAATCGATTCTGGTGATCGGGCAATTCCTCGATCAGCTAGCTGAACTCGGCGAGCATCTCGACGCACCGGTTATCACCGGAGAAACTCCTGTCAAAGAACGCGAAAGGCTATTCCAGTCCTTCCGCACCGGCGAGACCCGCGTGCTGGTGGTGAGCAAGGTGGCGAACTTCTCCATCGACCTGCCCGAGGCAGGTATCGCAATCCAGGTGAGTGGTTCCTTTGGCTCTCGGCAAGAGGAAGCCCAACGCTTGGGCCGGATCCTGCGCCCCAAGGGCGATGGCCGCACCGCGCACTTCTACTCCGTTGTCACCCGCGACACCGTTGACGCCGACTTCGCCCAGCATCGGCAGCGGTTCCTGGCCGAGCAGGGGTACGCCTACCGAATCATCGATTCTTCAGACGTGGTGAACGAGAACTCCGACTAGCCAGAGGTTCCCCAAAGTGATACCAGAGTGGTATCGTTTTGTTCATGGCTATGACATTGCGACTCACAGACGAGGAATCACTTGCCCTGCGCCAACGCGCTGAGTTAGAGAATCGGTCTATGCAAGAAGTAGCTCGCGCCGCCATCAATTCCTATTTGGCAGATCGCCCTGCCCGACTCAAGCAGGCCATCAGTACTGTGGCCATCGAAGACGCTGAACTGCTCCGCCGATTGAGCCAGTAGTGCCGCAGGTGCCGGATTTCCTCACCCTCGAAGACCTATTGGAAATCGCCCAAGGAGTCCTGCCAGAGGTATTGATCCGAGATATCGGACTCCTTGAATCAGCTTGCGCAAGGCCTCAAACCACTGTTTTTGGCGAACTCGCCTACCCAGAATTATTGGACCAGGCAGCGGCGCTCATTCACTCCTCGGCTCGCAATCACCCCTTGGTAGATGGCAACAAGCGCTTGGCATGGTCGGCAATGAAAGTCTTCCTTCTGCTCAATGACGTCACGCTTACCTACTCCGTTGATGATGCTGAGGAATTTGTTTTGCAAGTTGCCCGCGGAGAACTCGAGGTGAGTGATATCAGTTCCTGGCTGCATATTCACACACCGTCGCGTGAACCCGAGTCTGACTGACTCAAAACAATGACACTCTTTTCACTTATCAATGTCTCACACTCAAGTCGACCGGCCATTGCGCCGGGGCTGAACTGCATGTCAAGAGGCTCGTTTAGGTTGCCACCATCGCCAATCGGGCATCAACATCGACCAGTAAATCGTCAACTTTGCCAACACCCGGCAGCGGAATATGCACTTCGCCAAATGATGTTGCACCCACGAGTTCCACCTCGGTCGGAGTTGCACCACCTAGAAGGGTCACCGTCAGATTCATGGTTACATCGAGGGTGCCCGCCTGCGCTTGACCTGAAATGGCAGCAGAGGCTCCGGCAAATGCCCCAAAACCTCTATAGACCAGATCATGTGCACTGTTGCTCGTG
>CAIXFB010000046.1 GCA_903918595.1 uncultured Actinomycetes bacterium | reverse complement strand
GAGGCCATTGAGTTCGAAGGGCCAGATAGCGTCGCCGCCGTCTTCCTCGAGCCCGTGCAAAACTCCGGAGGTTGTTTCCCGCCACCCCCCGGTTACCTCGAGCGCGTGCGCGAAATTTGCGACGAGTACGACGTACTCATGGTTGCCGATGAGACGATCACGTCGTTTGGCCGCATCGGTGACATGTTTGCCATGAACCGCTATGGCGTGACACCCGACATCATCACCTGCGCAAAGGGCATGACCTCGGGTTACTCACCTTTGGGTGCCATGATCGCCAGTGAGCGTCTGTTCGAGCCGTTCAAGCATGGCAATAACGCATTCCTGCACGGATATACGTGGGGTGGCCACCCGGTTTCAGCTGCTGTGGCCATGGCGAACCTCGACATTTTTGAGCGCGAAGGCCTCAACCAAAATGTCATCAACAACGAAGGCGCTTTTCGTCGTACGTTAGAAAAGCTGAAAGACTTGCCGATCGTTGGTGATGTGCGCGGCGCTGGGTACTTCTACGGCATCGAATTGGTCAAAGACAAAGTCACTCGCGAGACGTTCAACGAGGAGGAATCCGAACGTTTGTTGCGAGGCTTCCTTTCCAAGGCGCTCTTCGACAACGGTCTGTACTGCCGCGCTGATGATCGAGGCGATCCCGTTGTGCAACTCGCGCCTCCGTTGATCATCGGGCAGCCGGAGTTTGATGAAATTGAACAAATTCTGCGAGGGGTGTTGACCGAGGCATGGTCAATTCTCTAGCCCCAGGGCATCCTGATCCAGGTTCGACCGATCGGACTCGGCTCCGCCGAATCCCTGATAAGGCCGTGACCGAACGGGTGACTGCATACGAGATTCTCGACGCTGGACTCGTTGCCCACCTGGCAGTGCTGCAGGAAGGTCAACCTTTTGTGCTGCCGGTGGGATATGCACGTCGCGGCGATGAGGTGCTCATCCATGGATCATCGGGTTCGCGTCTCTTTCGCACCCTTGCAGAAGGCGTACCGACCTGTCTCACAGTGACTCTTCTCGATGGGATGGTGCTCGCCCGAAGTGCGTTCGAGTCGAGCATGCACTACCGCAGTGTGATGGCGCTCGGATCAGCACGGCGCTTGACAGGCGATGAAGAATTGGACGCTCTGACCGTGCTCACTGAGCATTTACTTCCTGGCCGTTCTCGCGATGCTCGTCCGCCCAGTAAGAAGGAGTTGGCCGCAACCCTCACCCTTGCCCTGCCTCTGGATGAAATCTCAGTCAAAGTGAGTGCTGGATTCCCCGACGATGACCCTGCCGACCTGATCGATCCGATCTACTCGAAGATCTGGGCTGGCGTTGTCCCCATGTTCACCCAGTTCGGCACTCCGATTCCAGATCAGTTCACGCCGGAGGACTCCCCCGTTCCCGATTACATTTCCACATGGAGATGCGAGTGAATCCGGCTCGGATCTCCATGTGGTGGGACACCCTTCCCGCTGCGCTGACTGGCCCGTTGGGCGAACCACTTCGATCGAACAGCACCGTTGACGTTGCAATTGTGGGTGCGGGCTACACCGGACTATGGACCGCCTATTACTTACAAAAAGCGGATCCAACCCTGCGCATCGCAATCATCGAAGCTGAAGTTGCCGGCTACGGCGCAAGTGGACGAAATGGTGGCTGGGCGTCGGCACTATTTCCCGTGAGCATCGATGCCATAGCAAGGTCCAAGGGCCGCGAGGCTGCGATAGCCATGCAGCGAGAGATGTTCAAGACCGTCGATGACATTGGCAACATAGCCACCCACGAAGGGTGGGAGATCGATTGGGCAAAAGGCGGAACAATTGTGGCTGCCCGCACCCCCTTGCAATGGGAATGCGCTCAACAAGAAGTTGCCGACTCTGATCAATGGGGTTTCGCTTCTGACTTGGTGTTGCTCGATGCTGCGCAGGCACATCAGAGAATCAGGGCGACGGACACTTTGGGGGCAACTTTCACCCCACATTGCGCTGCGATGAACCCCGCAAAGTTAGTGAGATCTCTCGCCTACACGGTTCGTGATCGTGGCGTGGTCTTTCACGAGAACACAAAGGCTCTGGCCATTGAGCCAGGAAGGGTGCACACCACCAGTGGAAGTATCAATGCTCGCTTTGTGGTTCGAGCGACAGAGGGCTACACGAAAGACCTCGCCGGGCAAAAGCGTGAGATAGCGCCGGTGTATTCACTCATGCTTGCAACGGAGCCGTTGAGCGCTGCAGTCTGGGAGGAGATAGGACTTGCTCAACGCGAAACCTTTTCTGATGGCCGCCACTTGATCATTTACGGACAACGAACAGCTGATGATCGAATAGCTTTTGGCGGGCGCGGAGCGCCCTACTATTTCGGATCCAAGATTTCTGCCAGGCAGGACCGCAATCGCGCCATTCATGCCGAACTCTGGCGAGTTCTCGTCGACCTTTTTCCGGTTCTTGGCTCATCCCGAGTAACCCACACTTGGGGTGGCCCCCTGGGCGTTCCCCGCGATTGGTGGGCATCTTGTGGGTTGGATCGTGCAACAGGACTGGCGTGGTCAGGTGGATACGTCGGTGATGGAGTCGGAACTTCACACTTGGGCGGCCACACCTTGGCAGATCTGATTACCGAGCACGCTTCCCCGATCACAGAGCTTCCTTGGGTGGGCCACCAGTCCCCGAAATGGGAGCCCGAGCCGCTGCGCTGGTTGGGAACCAACGTGGGCCTGAAAGTCATGACGAGGGCAGATGCTGTGGAGG